>JBJEIR010000001.1:0-6576 GCA_051877215.1 Acutalibacteraceae bacterium
TGGAGCGGGTGATGGGAATCGAACCCACGCGACCAGCTTGGAAGGCTGGGGTTCTACCATTGAACTACACCCGCATATAAAAAAGCCCTCGCCGCAGCAGGGATTATAATAGCATATTATGGCGGCGCTTGTCAAGGGGTACAGCTGCAAAATTTCCAAAGCCCGCTATGGTACGGTTTTTGCCGTTTGCTTGCGAGAGCTCGGCCGCGCGGCGCCGGTTTTTGTGACCGAAAGCGGGGGAAGCCGCCGCTTGACAAAAGGAAGAAAAAGCGGTTTGCTCAATCGGCAAAAAAGCTTTCAAAGAGAGTTTACGCGGGAATCGCGCGTACGGAGCAAATCCTCTCTTGTGACGCCGCAGAAATTGTGGTATACTGGGTTATATCGAAAAAGAGGAGGCGATGTGCTATGCCGGCAACAGAACAGCAGCTCAAAGAGGTGCTCAAAAACGGTATGCTGTCGCCCCTTTATTTTCTTTACGGGGATGAGCCGTATCTGGTGTCCCATTATGCGGCCAAGATCGCCGACAAGGCGGTGCCGCCCGATGACATGGCGGTCTTTAATCGCCATGTGTTCGACGGCGACTCGCTCTCCATGGAGGAGCTGGAGGCGGCGGTGCAGGCGCTTCCGATGATGGGAGAGCATACCTGTGTTTGGGTGCGCAATTACGATCCCGCCTCGGCAAACGCCGCTGCGGCGGATCGTATGAAAAGCCTTCTGGCATCGGCGCAGGAACCGTGTGTATTGCTGTTTTCCGTGACGGCTTTTTCGCCGGATGTGAAAAAGAATGCCAAGTGGAAGTCGTTTTTATCGACGGTGGAAAAGAACGGAACAGCGGTGTTTTTCTCGCGGCGCAGTCCGTCGGATGTCGCAAGGGTGCTGTGCCGCGGAGCGGCCAAACGGTCGTGTACGCTTTCTGCCGCCGTCGCCGCCAAAATGACGGAGCAATGTGGCAACGATCTGGAGCTGCTGCTAAACGAGCTCGATAAACTGTGTGCACTCTGCGGGGAAGGCGGCGAAATCACCGCCGATATGGTGGAAACGGCCGCGGTGCGGCAGCTGGAAGCGTCCGTGTATGAGCTTTCAAAGGCGCTGCTTGCCAAGCGCTATGATGCGGCGTACGACTGCATTGCGCGGCTGTTTGCCGTTTCGGAGGAGCCCATTCGTATTCTCTCGGTGCTTTCCGAAACCTATGTGGATCTTTACCGTGTGAAGGTGTCGTTGGCGGCGGGATATACGGCGGAAAAGCCGGCGGCGTTTTTTTCGTATCGCGGACGGGAATTCCGCCTTCGCAACGCCGCGCGCGACGGCCGATCGCTCTCGCTGCAAGCGCTTCGGGACAGCCTCGAATTGCTTGCACAGGCGGACACCCGCATGAAAAGCGTGTCGGCTTCCCGCCATCGGCTGATTTTGGAGGAGACGGTCGCACAGCTTATTTTGATCGCCAAAACAGCATGACCGCTGTCGCTTGAGAAATAAGGAGGACGCTCGCTTTGTGGCATATAACAGAAGCCGTGGTGGTAGAGGGGCGCTATGATGTTATTCGCCTGCGTTCGCTGCTGGATACCCTGATTGTTGAGACGGGCGGCTTTCGCATTTTTAAGGATAAAGAGCAGCTTGGTCTGCTGCGGATGCTGGCTGAAAGCCGCGGGCTGGTGGTGCTGACCGACAGTGACAGCGCGGGCTTTCTTATCCGCGATTACCTTTCCGCCGCCATCCCCAAACAGCAGCTGAAGCACGCCTATATTCCCGCTTGCCCCGGAAAAGAGAGGCGCAAGACCGATCCCGGGAAGGAAGGGCTTTTGGGGGTCGAAGGAATGGACGAGACCGTTTTGCTGACGGCGCTGAAACGCGCGGGAGTGACGGTCAGCGAAGAAAAGGCAGAGCCTTTTAAGCCCCCGTTTATGTCGGCGGCAAGGCTGTATGAGGACGGGCTTTCGGGAAAAAAAGACAGTCGGGAAAAACGGGAGGCGCTTTGCCGACAGTTGTCTCTTCCTCCGCGCCTTTCCAGCGCACGGCTGATCGAGGTGCTCAACTCTGCGTTTACGGAAGAGATGTATACGGCGGCACTGCAATCGACAGAAAATATCCGTGATCGCGGGTAAACAACACAAAAACAGTTGACAAATACCGTTTGGCAGTATATACTGGTCACTGATAAGTTTATATTTTAGCTGTCTTCGGGGCGGGGTGTGAGTCCCCACCGGCGGTGTAGCGGCGTTTTGCCGCACAGTCCGCGAGCCGGAAAAAGAAACATTCTTTTTTCGGTTGATCCGATGCGATTTCGGAACCGACGGTCAAAGTCCGGATGGAAGAAGATGAGCGCACGCAGATCGGTCAAAGCCGATTTTCCTTGCGTTCGATGCCCTGTGGGAAGCTCTCCCGCAGGGCGTTTTTTGTTTTCGCGGACGGCTGAAAAAACGGGCGGTAAAAATCCGCCGAAAAACGAAAGGAATGGTTGTTCATGAAACAAAAAACAAAATGGAATGTCGTCACACTGGCGCAAATGGGAATGCTGGCCGCCGTCGCGGTGGTGCTGGTCATTTTTGTCCACTTTCCCATCATTCCGACGGTCAGCTTTATCGAATACGATATGGCGGATGTCCCGGTGCTGATCGGCGCGCTGATGTACGGGCCGATTTCCGGTTTGGCCATTTTGCTGGTCGTTTCGCTGGTGCAGGCGTTTATGCTGGGCGGAAACGGATGGGTCGGCCTCGTCATGCATTTTGTGGCCTCCGGCGCGATGGTGGTGTTGGCGTCGGTCATTTATCGCCGTAAGCCGTCGGTAAAGTCCCTTATTATCGGGCTTGCGTGCGGCGCTGCGTCGATGACGCTGCTGATGATTCCGATGAATTTGATTTTCACGGTCAACTTTTTCGGCGTTCCCTATGATGCGGTGCTTGCCTTGATGCTCCCCGGGATTGTTCCGATGAATCTGATCAAATCGGTCGTCAACTGTATTTTGGCGGGCGGTCTGTTTACGCTGATCGGTCCGTTTCTCCGCAAAAACAAGAGGTATTGGCAGGGCTGACGGCGAAAACGGCCTTTTCAATCGAGATTTTCGTCGATTTTTGATTGACAAATATAAAATCCGTGCTATACTGATATCAGTTGAATATTGCCCCTTATCAAGAGTGACGGAGGGAACAGGCCCTGTGATGTCCGACAACCTGCTTTGCGAGAAGTAAGGTGCCAAATCCTGCGGGTAAAACCGAAAGATGAGATATGCAAAAACGCCGTTCGGTTTTTCGAACGGCGTTTTTCGATTGAAAAAGGAGATATTGACAGATGAAACGCTATTTTTTCACTTCGGAATCGGTGACAGAGGGTCATCCCGACAAGGTGTGTGACCAGATTTCGGATGCGGTGCTCGACGCCATTTTGGAACAGGATGCGAACGCCCATGTTGCGTGCGAGACGGTCGCAACCACCAACTTTGTGTTGGTGATGGGAGAAATCAGTACCACGGCTAAGGTGGACATTCCCGCGGTTGCGCGGGAGGTGATCTGCGACATCGGATACGACGGAAAGGACGAAGGCTTTGACGGGCATACCTGTGAGATCCTCCTGCGCCTTGATGAGCAGTCGCCCGATATTGCCATGGGTGTAAACGAGGCCTTGGAAGCGCGTACGGACAATTTTGACCGCTATGATCAAACGGGTGCGGGCGATCAGGGCATGATGTTCGGCTATGCCTGTGACGAAACGCCCGAGCTGATGCCGCTGCCGCTTTCTTTGGCGCACGCGCTCGCCCGTCGGCTGACTGCGGTGCGAAAGGACGGCACTTTGCCGTATCTGCGCCCCGACGGAAAGACCCAGGTCACGGTGGAATATCAGGACGGGTGCCCGGTGCGGGTCGAGACAGTTGTTGTGTCCACCCAGCATGACGAGGCGGTCTCCCTTGATACCATTCGCCGCGATTTGATCGAACAGGTCATTCGCCCTGTTTTACCGCCGGCATTGTTTGATGAAAACACCCATATTTTTGTCAATCCGACCGGACGCTTTGTCATCGGCGGCCCGCAGGGCGACAGCGGCTTGACAGGGCGAAAGATTATTGTCGATACCTACGGCGGCCGCGCGGGCCACGGCGGCGGTGCGTTTTCGGGCAAGGATCCGACGAAGGTGGACCGCAGCGCGGCGTATATGGCGCGCTATGCTGCCAAAAATGTCGTCGCGGCGGGACTGGCCAAACGCTGCGAGGTGCAGCTCGCCTATGCAATCGGTGTGGCGCGGCCCGTGTCGGTGCTTGTCGATACCGACGGAACGGGCGTGGTGGACGACGCCGTGCTTGCCAAAGCGATAGAAACCGTGTTTGATTTTCGCCCCGCCGCCATTATCGACGCGCTGGATCTCCGCCGTCCGCAGTACCGCCGGGTGGCGGCATACGGGCATATGGGTCGGGAGGATCTCGGCGTTTCCTGGGAGAAGACCGACAGGGTCGATGCCCTTAAAACGGCTGTCGGACAATAAATGCCGCCCGATAAACTGCCATAAAAAAGAGAAACATCGCGCACCGCTCTTATCGAGACGGGTGCGCGATTTTTTTGATAGCACAGATAAGGCGTTTTCCCTTAGAAAGACTGCCGATGGCAAGCGGTGTTCATACGCAATCTCTTTCTGCTTTCAGCAGGAAAGGCAGTGCGCTGCTTGACGCATCCGGCAAATGCCGCGCTTTTGGGAGGTGATGATCGCCTGTAAAATGGGACAAAGCGCAGCACAGACAGGATACCGCAGTGTCGCCTGCGCCATTTCCACGGCGCCGATATGGTGCGGGATCATTTGTCGGATAAAATTGCAGTTGAGACGGTTGTCGGCACAGGCATTTTCCATTTTGGCAAACATGGTTTCAAAAATGTGTTCCATTTGAGTTTGGTGACGGCATACGGCTTCTTCTGCGTTCAACTCCGCCGCGCAGGCACAAAGCGCCGCTTTCATGTCGGCGATACTTTTGGTCTGCTCGGCGACGATCTGTTTTGGCGATGGTTTGCAGCGGAATACAGGTGGTGCAGCGCAGCAAGCTGCGCGCCATATCAATCGCCGCTTCGTGGTGAGGGATCATCTGCACAATAAAATTGTGGGAGATGCTGTCTGTCAGCGGCGCGTTTGTCATCTCCCCGATCATGGTGTACAGAATATCCTGATAGGAGCAGAGGTAGTCCTTTGTCACATCGCTCAAAGGCATACGGCGGTTTCTGTTCATAAAAACATCCTCCTTTCAAAACCAGTATATGCATGAAAAAAGGCTTTGAGAGGAGGATTTTTGATGGAATGGAGGCCGAAACGGCGATTTATTCCCGCGTGATTGCGTCTTTCATGCGGCGCACATAGTCTCCGACGGGAGAAGCGGCCTTCGTGCCGTATTGTGCGACCAGCTTGACAATGGCGCTGCCGACGATCACGCCGTCGGAAACTGCCGCCATTTTTTGCGCCTGCTCAGGGGTGGAAATGCCAAAGCCGACCGCGCAGGGAACAGAGGTGTTCTGACGAATAAGGCTTGTTATGGCGCCGATGTCGGTTGTGATTTCACTGCGTGTGCCCGTCACGCCGAGCGAAGAGACGACATAGAGAAAGCCGCTTGCCTCTTTGGCGATCATCGCAATGCGATTTTCCGAGGTAGGGGCGATCAGCGAGATCAGGTCGACCCCGTGCGCTTTGCAGACGCCGTCAAACTCACTTTTTTCTTCAAACGGAATGTCCGGCAGAATCAGGCCGTCTATGCCGGTTTCCGCGCACTGCGCAAGGAAACGCTCGGTACCGTAGGAAAAAACGACATTGGCATAGGTCATAAACACCATGGGAACCGTGATATCCCGCCGCAGCTCGCGCACAAGGGCAAAAATGTCGTCGGTGGTGACGCCCCCTGACAGGGCACGCAGATTGGCCGCCTGAATGACGGGGCCTTCGGCGGTCGGGTCGGAAAAGGGAATGCCCAGCTCGATCAGATCGGCGCCGTTTTCCGCCATGGCGCGCACGATGCGGCCTGTTGTTTGCAGATCGGGGTCGCCGCAGGTGACAAACGGGATAAACGCCTTTCCGTTTTGAAAGGCGCTTGCAATCTTACTCATAAATATCCTCCCCTCTGTAGCGGGCAATGGCGGCGCAGTCTTTGTCGCCGCGCCCCGAGACGGTAACGACGATCAGTTTGTCCTTCGGCATCGTCGGCGCGAGCTTCATCGCATACGCAAGAGCATGGGAGGACTCGATGGCCGGAATAATGCCTTCGGTTTTTGAGAGATATTCAAAGGCGTTTACCGCCTCCTCGTCGGTGACGGGAACATATTCGGCGCGCCCGATATCGTGCAGATACGCGTGTTCCGGACCGACGCCCGGATAATCCAGTCCTGCGGAGATGGAATAGACGGGAGCGATCTGCCCGTATTCGTCCTGGCAAAAATAGGATTTCATGCCGTGAAAGATGCCGAGACGCCCTGTGTTGACGGTTGCGGCGGTCTCATAGGTGTCAATGCCGCGCCCGGCCGCTTCGCAGCCGATCAGGCGGACGCTTTTGTCTTCGATGAAATGATAAAAGCTGCCGATGGCATTGGAGCCGCCGCCGACACAGGCGATGACCGCATC
>JBJEIR010000002.1:0-6472 GCA_051877215.1 Acutalibacteraceae bacterium
CCCTCAGTCACCTGCGGTGACAGCTCCCTCGTCAGAGGGAGCCAAGGGAAAGGGCTCCGCACCAAAGTCTCCCTCTGACGAGGGACGGTATGCTGTCAATTCCTTGGCTTCCTTGCGCCAAAACAGGTTTTTCGACGGGAAAAAGCAGCGCATTTTGGTGCGCTGCTTCTTTACTAATGTATCTTTTGCCTCCTTTTTTGCAAAAGGGGGCTCTTTGATTTTTACGCCGATTTCAAGAGAACCTCTTTTAATCTGTTTGCATTTTGCCGAGCAGCCAGACGATCACGCCGCCGACGGCAAACGCGAGAACCGAACAGCCGATCATCAGCGGGTCGGCTGTCAGCTTTTCGAGATTGAGGCAAATAATGGACACGACCGACGCCGAGACCAGTCCCAGCAAAAAGCTGAGCGTCGCGCGTTTGTTTTTCTTCAGGGCAAACGCCGTGATCTTCGCGCTGAGCACGATGCCGACCACCACGCCGACGGCAAACACACCGAGCGGCACAAGATTTAAAAGCATTTCGCCCGACAGCGACCGAAGGATGACCGACAGGTTGCCGATATAATCAATGACCACCAGATTATACACCCCGAGAATCATCATCATCAGCGACCCGCTGATGCCGGGGAGCAGCATGGAAAAGCCGCCGATCACACCGCAAAAGCCGAGCTGTAAACAAAGCAGTCCGCTGAAAGCGGGAAGCGTTCCCGCGCCGGCGCTTTGCGAAGAGGAAAAGAAAATCAGCTGCACTGCCGTCAGCGCCAAAATAATGGCGGCGCCGAGCGCCGTTGCCCCCGCATGAATCGGGATGTCCTTCATCTGATTTTTCTTAAATACGGGAACGGAGAGCGCCACAAGCCCCACAAACCAAAAGATGGTCGGCATGGCGAAATGCGCAAACAGCCATTTGAGCAGTGCCGCAAACCCGACGATGCCGACACCCGCACCTATGAGCACCTCGAGCAAAAAGAGAAAATCCTTCAGGCGGTGACTGTTTTTCGGCTTGAACAAGTCGGAAATGGCATTCATCGTGCGGTCAAATATGCCCATGATCACCATGAGCGTGCCGCCCGACACACCGGGAATGACATTGGCAATCCCGACGGCGATGCCGCCGACGACCGCTCTGAACAACTCCTTCATACAGGTGTCTCCCCTTTCATGTATGCGTAACGCTGTCAGTATAGCACGCAGACGCCGTGCTTCGCAAGTCTTTTGTTTAAATAATCGGTATTTTTTATTCCATATTGCCCGTCAGCGCCATAGCGACGGCAATGGCGGCGACAGGCGCGGTTTCACAGCGCAGAATCCGACGGCCGAGCGTCGCTTTTTTCACCCCCGCGCCGCACAAAAGGGCAATCTCCTCCGGCGCGATGCCGCCCTCCGGGCCGATCACAAGCGACAGCGCGCCGGTATCGGGCGGGATCAGCTCGCGAAACGGCTGTCCGCCGCCCTCATAGCAAACGACGGCGTTCTCCCCCTGCAGGCGGGAAACCGCTTCCTCCATCGAAACTGGCGCGGCGACAAGCGGCAAAACCCCTCTGCCGCTTTGCCCCGCGGCCTCGTGCGCGATCGCCTGCCACCGCGCGCGTTTTTTGTCCGCTTTGTCGCCGAGCCGCACGATGCTGCGGCTCATTTCCACGGGCACGATTTCCGACGCCCCCAGCTCCACCGCTTTTTGAATGATCCATTCCATCTTGTCCGCTTTGGGAAGTCCCTGATAAAGCGTCAGCTTTAGCGACGGCTCCGCCTGCGACGGGCGAACCGCCGTCACCCGCAGCACGGCACTGCTGTCGTCAAACGCGTCGATCACCGTGTCATATTCCGTGCTGCGCCCGTCGCACAGCAGCACGCCGTCCCCGATTTGCAGCCGCAGGGAGCGGCGCATATGTACGGCATCCTGTCCGTCGATATGCACCGTCCCGCCGACTTGCGGCGGCACGGGCATGGATTTAAAAAAGCGCGGCATCAGACCGCCTCCTTTTTCATCAAAAAGTAACAAACCGCTATGAGCAGCCCGTCAAAGCGCAGCCGCTCGGTGCAAGACAGGTCAACCGATACGGCAAGGCGCATCAAAGCGAAACGGCGGTGTGTCCCCCCCGTTTATCCGCAATTTGTTTACTCCGTATACAGCCGTTTATACACGGCGGTATGTGTGCCGCCGGACGAGGTGACAAGCGGCGGCAGCACGCGCAGCGCGCCGTTTTGCCCCTTTTTTCCCGCTTCGCACAAAAACAGCCACGGCGCCGCGGCGGCCGTTTGCTGCACCCATTGCAGCCGACGCGGCACAAGCCCCGCGTCCCGCAGGCCGCACAGCACATCGGTCAGCCGTTCGGGGCGGTGACAAAGACAAAACCGCCCGCTCTCCGCCAGCAGTCGAAACGCGGCTTTACACAGGGCGGGCAGCGTGTCCTGCCCATCCTCCTGCCGCGCGGCGCGGCGCAGAGGATGCTCGCTTTCGCGGCCGTGCCCCTTTGCAAAATACGGCGGATTACAGGTGACGAGCGTATACCGCCCGCGCGGCAACACGCCTTCTAAAGCGTTCCAGTCCGCCTGATAGACGCAAATGCGCGATTGCAGGCCGTTGTGCTCGACGGAGGCGCTGGCCATTTGTGCAAACACCGTTTCCCGCTCCACCGCGTCGATGTGCGCGGGCGGCTGACGGCGGCACCACATCAGCGGCAATATGCCGCCGCCCGTGCCGAGATCGCAGACAATATCCTGCACTCCCGGCCGCGCAAAGGAGGCGAGCAGCAGCGCATCCTCCCCCGCGCGGCAGCAGTCATCCGTCAAGATGGATAGTCCGCCCCCGAGGGCTTCCCATGTTTTCGCCATCGGCTTTTCTCCTCGTCTGTCGTTTTTCGCCGTTTCGGCCTTTACGGAAAAACGCGGCGCCCATGCGGGACACCGCGTTTGATTCGGCATCGGTTTTACAGGATCGGGCTGATCGGCTTGCCCGCCGCCAGCTCGGAAAGCATCCGGTCGCACAGCATCAGGCAGCGCGGCAGATGGTACGGGCCCTTCCACATCGAGCCCTTCTGCGTGTGGGAAACGGTGCCGTCACGATGGAGATAGCCGTACCACTCGCCGTTTTGTTCATCGTGGAAATGGGAGAACGCATACGCATGCGCTTTTTCAAACCAGTCAAAGTATTTCTGCTCGCCGGTCAGGCCGTACGCCATCAGCGTCGCAATCAACACCTCGTTGTGCACCCACCACAGCTTCATATCCCATTCAAGCTGCTCGCAGGGGCGCCCGTCGATATCGACAAAATAGACCATGCCGCCGTTTTCCTTGTCCCAGCCGAGCTCCAGCGACCAGTTCAGAATGTTGAGCGCCTGTTCCAGCAGCGCCTTGTCCCCTGTCACGAGCGCCTGATTCATCAGGAACCACGAATTCTCGCAGGAATGTCCGGGATTGACGGTGCGGCCCGCGGGCGTGTCGTAGCGGCTGCCGTCGGTCAGCACGCTTTCGAGCACGCATTTGAGCTCCGGCTTGTAATGATAGGTGATGATGTTGTCCGCCATCTCTTTGGTGACGGCGGTATAATAGTCCGCCTTTTCGGGATCGCAGCGGCGCAGCACCTGCGCGCTGCTGACCAGCACCATCGGCACCGCCGACGCGCGGTCGGCACGGGTGGACGCATAGCCCTTCGGCGTGATTTTAAACGGGTCCTTTTCGGGCGTGCGGAACAGCATGAGCATTTGCTCAAACATATCCTCCGCCTTTTTGAGTGCGTCCTTGTCCCCTGTCGCAAGGGCATATTCCGCCATGCCGACGACATAGAAGCTCTCCGAATACATATAGCGCCGTTTGCGCAGCGGCGCGCCCTCACGGGTGGTTTGGAAGAACATTCTGCCGTCGGTGTCTACACAGTATTTCTCCAGAAAATCCTTGCCGAGCTTTGCCGCCTCAAGCCACTCCGGGCGGCTGCCGTATCGGTTGCACAGCGCGGAAAAGGTCCACAGACCGCGCCCCTGAAACCATACGGATTTATCGGTGTTATAGCATTTGCCTTTTTCGTCTACGGAGGAGATGTAGCCGCCGTATTCGCGATCGAGCAGATCGCTGTTCATCCAGAACGGAATGCAGTCCTCCAAAAGCTGATTGTGATATAGGCGTTGATATTCCGAAAGCTTTGCCTGATCCATGGTTGCTCGTCCCTTTCTTTTGTGTCATGGCGGGCAGGCGGTCATCAAAGCGCTCCGCTCTTTACGCCCGCTTGATCGGATACTTCCATTTTACGCGCTGAAACAGCGGATGTCAAGGCGAATCGAAACGAAATCCGTTGTCTTACGGGGTCGGCACGGCGGAGAATGAAAATAACAGTTGAAAAAAGCGGTCGTTTCGTTTACAATAGCTATAATGGGTTATTTTAAATGTATGCGATACCCGACTGTTTGCGCAGATTTTTCGTGTATTCGGCACGCCGTTTTGCTTTTCAAAGCACCGGCGCGCCGCGGCCGCCCGTGATGCGGCGGCATTTTTCCTGTTTTCTGTGCCGAAACGGCAGCAAGGAGCGTTTATCATGGACTTTTTCAGTATCCTGACCATCTGCGGCGGACTGGCCTTTTTCCTTTACGGAATGCATGTCATGTCCACCGGACTTGAGAAGCTGGCGGGCGGCAAGCTTGAAAAAATGCTCAAGCGCCTGACCTCCAATCCGTTTAAAAGCCTGCTTCTCGGCGCCGGCATCACCATCGCCATTCAATCCTCTTCGGCGATGACCGTCATGCTGGTGGGTCTTGTCAACTCGGGCATTATGCAGCTCAATCAGACCATCGGCGTCATCATGGGCTCCAACATCGGCACAACGCTCACCGCCTGGATTCTCAGCCTTGCGGGCATCGACAGCGACAACTTTTTCATCAATCTGCTCAAGCCCTCTTCCTTTGCGCCGGTCGTCGCACTCATCGGCATTGCGCTGATCATGATTTCCAAAAAAACACGCCGCAAGGACATCGGCACCATTCTCGTCGGCTTTGCCGTTTTGATGTACGGCATGACGATGATGGGCGATGCGGTTTCGGGACTGAAGGACAACCCGCAGTTTGCGACCATGATGACCGCGTTTAACAATCCGCTGCTCGGCGTGCTGGTCGGCGCCGTCGTCACCGGCATTATTCAAAGCTCCGCCGCCTCGGTCGGCATTTTGCAGTCGCTCGCGAAAACGGGCGTCATCAGCTACGGCATGGCGATCCCGATCATCATGGGACAAAACATAGGCACCTGTGTGACCTCGCTGATCTCCAGCATCGGCGTCAACAAAAACGCCAAGCGCGTGGTGGTCGTTCACGCCGCCTTTAACCTGATCGGCACCGTCTTTTTCCTGATCGTGTTCTGCATCTTTAACTGGCTTTTCGGTATGTTCATTCCCGAGTCGCTGGTCGATCCCGCGCTCAACCCGCTCAACACCCCGATCAACGAATTCGGCATCGCCATTACGCATACCGTTTTCAATGTCGTTACGACCGCGATGCTGCTGCCCTTCTCCAAGGCGCTCGAAAAGCTCGCCAAATTCGTCGTGCGCGAAAACACCAAAAATCACCCGTTTGCCTTCCTCGACGAGCGCCTGCTCGCGTCCCCTTCCGTGGCGGTATCCGAATGCAAGAGCATGACCGTCAAGATGGCGGAGCTGGCGCGGGACACCCTGCTGCCCGCGATGGATCAGATTGAGCAGTATTCCGAAAAGCAGGCGGAGCTGATCGCCGAAAACGAAGAAAAGCTCGATATGTATGAGGACAGTCTGGGCACCTATCTTGTCAAGCTGTCCGGAAAAGAGCTGTCCGATTCGGACAGCCGCGGCGTTTCCAAGCTGCTCCATTCCATCGGGGATTTTGAACGGCTCGGAGACCACGCGCTCAATATTCTGCACACCGCGCAGGAAATGCACGAAAAGGAGCTGACCTTCTCCAGCAACGCCGAAAAAGAGCTGGCACCGATCGTCAGCGCGATCCGCGAAATCGTCGACATCACCATCACGGCGTTTTGCACCAGCGATCTCGCGCTGGCGGCGAAGGTCGAACCGCTTGAGCAGGTGATCGACGGATTGATCGCGGAGGAAAAATCGCGCCATGTCGAACGCCTGCAAAAAGGCGCCTGCACCATTGAGCTCGGCTTCATTCTGTCCGATCTTCTCAACAACTACGAGCGTGTGTCCGATCATTGCTCCAACATCGCCGTTTGCCTGATTCAAACCAAGCGCTTCTCCTTTGAAACGCACGAATATCTCAACGAATTGAAATCGGAGAACCACCCCGAATTTATTGAGAAATTCGAGCACTATGCGAAAAAATATTCCCTGCCCGACTGACGACAGACCGGCTTGATATGAACGACGCAAAAACCTCCTGTTTAACCGTTTCGTTAAACAGGAGGTTGAAAGTGTCAAAAAACCCGCACTGTAAAACGACCGATTTTTTAACGCTCCCGACAACCCAAAAAAGGGGCAAGAAAGACACTTAGCAAAGA
>JBJEIR010000003.1:0-6400 GCA_051877215.1 Acutalibacteraceae bacterium
AATTTTACAGGAATTAAAGAGTGATTTATGGAAAATGCAGATTGACTTTGCCGGTTTAAAGTTGTATAGTTAAGAAGCAAAAACGCCCTTGAGAAGAAAAAGGAGTATCGTATGCCGAGAACGGGGTGTTGTCGGCGAAACGCTCTGAACTCTTTTGGGGATTGTGAAAGAAAGGAAGACTGTCAGCATGAAAAAATTTCTTGCATTGGCTTTGGCCGCGCTGATGACACTCAGCTTTATGTCCTGTGGGTCACAGCCCTCTTCGAACGACCCGACCGATACGCCTCAGGGCAGCACAACCGCTCCCGCGTCCGACGCGAAATACACGGTGGGCATCTGCCAGCTCGTTCAGCACGAAGCACTGGATGCGGCAACCGAAGGCTTTAAAGCGGCGCTCGAGGAAGCGCTGCCCGGACAGGTGACATTTGATGAGCAGAACGCGGCAAACGATTCCGCTACCTGTGCAACGATTGCCAACGGCTTTGTTTCCAAGGGCGTTGACCTGATTATGGCAAATGCTACCCCTGCACTGCAGGCGGCGGCTGCGGCAACGGCGGATATTCCGGTTTTGGGTACGTCCGTGACGGAATACGGCGTGGCGCTGTCCATCACCGATTTTAACGGCACGGTGGGTACCAATGTATCCGGCACCTCCGATCTGGCGCCTCTTGATCAGCAGGCGGCTATGATCAAAGAATGGTATCCGGACGCCAAAAAGGTCGGCCTGCTGTATTGCTCCGCCGAAGCGAACAGCCAGTATCAGGTGGATGTGGTGCAAAGAGAGTTGGAGGCGCTTGGCTACACCTGCACACAGTATCCGTTCTCCGATTCCAACGATGTAGCGGCTGTCACGCAGAATGCGGCGAACAACAGCGACATCATTTATGTTCCGACCGATAACACGGCCGCGTCCAACACCGGCATCATCGACAACATCTGCCGTCCTGCCAAGATCCCCGTTTTCGCGGGCGAAGAGGGCATTTGCAAGGGCTGCGGTGTGGCGACCCTGTCCATCAGTTATTATGATCTCGGCGTAGCGACCGGCAAAATGGCGGCGAAAATTCTGACCGGCGAATCGAAGGTTTCCGAAATGCCGATCGAATATGCACCGCAGTTTACGAAGAAGTACAACGCGGCAATTTGCAGCGATCTCGGCATAACGCCTCCCGAAGGGTATGAAGCGATTGCTGCCGAATAATTCCGGCGCTTGAAAAACCGGCGGAAAATGGATGTCCATTTTCCGCCGCGTTTTTTGCTGTTTATAAACCATACCCCTCCGATGAGAAAGGAGACATGATTTCGATATGATGGATTTTTTGAGTGCATTGCCCGGCGCCATATCCCAGGGACTGATTTGGGGTATTATGGCCATCGGCGTGTATTTGACCTATAAGATCCTCGATATTGCGGATCTGACGGTGGACGGGTCGTTTTGCACCGGCGGCGCAACCTTTGTTGTCCTGTTTTCCTCCGGGGTCAATATTTGGCTGGCGCTGCTGGCGGCATTCGGCGTCGGACTGCTGGCCGGCTTTGTGACGGGTTTACTGCATACCTTTTGCGGCATCCCTGCCATTTTGGCGGGCATTTTGACACAGCTCGGTCTATGGTCGGTCAATTTGGCGATCATGGGCATGAAAGCCAATGTGTCGCTCAATGTCACAAACGCAGAATCGCTTGATAAGCTCCTGCTTTCTTTGCGCTTTGTGCAGGATGTTGCGAAGGGGGATCGCCCGTTCTGGCAGCACCCGATTTTTGTGGTCGGCATTTTTACGGTCGTCATCATCGGCATCCTGTACTGGTTTTTCGGCACGGAAATGGGATGCTCGCTTCGTGCGACCGGTTCCAACGCCAACATGGCGCGTGCGCAGGGCATCAACACGAATTTCAATAAGGTGCTCGGCTTGATGCTTTCCAACGGCCTTGTGGCGCTGTCGGGTGCGCTGCTCTCCCAATATCAGAGCTATGCCGACATCAATATGGGGCGTGGCGCCATTGTCATCGGCCTTGCCGCCGTCATCATCGGCGAAGTGCTGCTCGGCAAAATATTCCGCCATTTTGCTCTCAAACTGCTGGCGGTTTCGATCGGTGCGGTCGTTTATTACATCGTCATTCAAGCGGTGCTGGCGGCGGGCCTTGATTCCAATTTCCTGAAATTGCTCTCCGCTGTCGTTGTGGCGGTATTCCTTGCCATTCCGTACTGGAAAAACAAGTACTTTTCCGGCGGCAGGCGTAAAGGGGGTGTGACCCGTGCTTGAAATCAAGAATATCCATAAAACATTCAATAAAGGCACCATCAATGAGAAGCACGCGTTACAGGGAATCGATCTGACCCTCGCCGAGGGAGAATTTGTCACGGTGATCGGCGGAAACGGCGCCGGTAAATCGACCATGCTCAATGCTGTTGCGGGCGTGTGGTCGGTAGACAGCGGGACCATTTCCATTAACGGGATTGATGTGACACGCCTGCCTGAACACAAGCGCGCCAAATATATCGGCCGCGTGTTTCAGGACCCGATGATGGGCACGGCGCCGACCATGCAGATCGAAGAAAATCTGGCGCTCGCCGCCCGCCGCGGCCAGTTTCGCGGATTGGGCTGGGGCATTTCCTCAAAAGAACGCGCACAGTATAAAGAGCTGCTGCGCGATCTTGACTTGGGACTGGAAAACCGTTTGACCAGTCAGGTCGGCTTGTTGTCCGGCGGACAGCGGCAAGCGCTCACGCTGTTGATGGCGTCTCTTAAAAGGCCCAAGCTGCTGCTGCTTGATGAGCATACCGCGGCACTGGATCCGCGCACGGCGGCAAAGGTGCTCGAGCTGTCCGACCGCATTATTGAGGAGAACGGCCTGACTACGATGATGGTCACCCACAACATGAAGGATGCCATCGCACACGGAAATCGGCTTGTGATGCTTTACAACGGCCGCATTGTCATTGATATTGCCGGTGAGGAAAAAAGGAAGATCACCGTGCCCGAACTGCTTGAATGGTTCAATAAGGTCAGCGGCTCGGACGAGGCGGATGATAAGCTGCTGCTTTCCTGACGGCGAATCCGGTATATCTATCGCATTATAACGCACCGCACAAAAAGGAGATCCCTTTTGTGCGGTGCGTCCGTTTCATTCGGCAATTCTGTTCCAAAGACACTTTTTCAAAAAAGGACGCCGCAAATGGTTTTTACGCGCAAAACGGGAAAAAAGACGCGCAAAAACGCCGCCTTTGTGCCGGAATGTATTTCACCGCCCGCTTTGTTTATGCGTACAATGGCATAAACGAACAGAAAAGGAGGGGTGTATCATGCGCCGATTTCGGCGGCGTCGCCGTCTGTCGTTTAAAGGCAAAGCGTTGGCCGTTTTGGCTCTCCTGCTGTCGACGGTTGTACTGCTCGATTGCCGCCTCAGACCGGTCATGCTGGCCAATGCGTGCGCTCGGGCGAAAGGGATCGCCGTTCAGGCGGTCAATGCGGCGGTGTTAAAGACACTGGAGGAGCTGCCGAACGATTACGAGAGCTTTGTGCAGGTCGATTACGGCGAAAACGGAGAAATCCGTTCGCTTCAGGCACATGCCGCCGCCGTCAACCGTGTCAAAGCGGCGGTCAATACGGCGGTGAGTGAGGCGGTGGCGCACAGCGAGCTGCAATCCTTTTCCATCCCGCTCGGGACACTCAGCGGTGTGGCGCTTCTTTCCGGCAAGGGGCCGCCGATTGCCTGTCATACAAGTGTGCTTAACACTCCCGTTGTGACGCTCGAAAGTGATTTGACTTCGGCGGGCATCAATCAGACGCTCCACCGCATCGACATCAGCGTGACCGTGATGCTGACCGTCACGCTTCCGATGCAGACAGATACCGTTTCGCTCGAAACAGGCTTCTTGCTCGCGCAAACGGTGCTTGTCGGGGATGTGCCGGATTCGTATACCGATGTTATCAGTGATCCGCAAATGGTGGGCGATATTTTCGACTATGCGGATTTGGAGTGAGAAATTCGTTGCAAAGGAGCCGGGGAATTGGTATACTAATAAACAGAACAGAAATAAGCAGAACAGAGAAAAGGATGTGAGGGGCGCGATGGAACTGTCCGCTGCCGAAAACCGTTTGCAGGAGTTAAAAAAACAGATTGCCTATCACAGTGACCGCTACTACAATCACGACGATCCCGAAATCGAGGACGACGAATTTGATGCGCTGACAAGAGAGCTGCGCGCGATCGAGCAAGAATTTCCTTCGCTCATCACGCCCGATTCTTATACACAGCGGGTACACGGCGCCGCATCCTCTCTCTTTGCGCCGGTCAAACACGAGGTTCCGCTTTTGAGCTTGCAGGATGTTTTCTCCGAAGAAGAACTGCGTGAGTTTGACCGCCGTGTGCGGGAAACGGTGGATGATCCCGTCTATGTGGTCGAGCCGAAAATCGACGGTCTTTCCGTGGCGCTGGAATATGTGAGCGGGGTTCTTTCGGTGGGAGCGACTCGCGGCGACGGTGAGACGGGAGAGGATATCACGCAAAATCTTCGCCAGATTGAGCGCATTCCGGAACGATTGAAAAACGCGCCGCCGCGCATCATTGTGCGCGGGGAGGTGTATATGCCGCGTGCGTCGTTTGCGGCGCTTGTGCAGGCACAGGAGGAAAACGGGGAAAAAGCGTTTAAAAATCCGCGCAATGCGGCCGCCGGCTCGCTTCGGCAGAAAAATCCCGCTGTTACAAAAAGCCGCGCCCTGGATCTGTTTGCCTTTAATATGCAGTTGATCGAAGGGGAAGAGATTTCCTCTCATGTGCAATCCATTCACCGCATGGGAGAAATGGGGGTGCCGGTCATCCCGACCTGCTTTGAGACCCGCTCGATAGAAGAAGCAATCGGTGAGGTGCGCCGACTCGGGCAGGCGCGCACCTCCTTACCGTTCGATATGGACGGCGCGGTGATCAAGCTGGATTCTCTTGCCGACCGCGAGAAACTCGGCAGCACGGGGAAATTCCCGAAATGGGCGGTGGCGTATAAATATCCGCCGGAGGAAAAGGAAACGACATTGCTTGATGTGGAATTTCAGGTCGGACGCACGGGCGTGCTGACGCCGATCGGCGTTTTTGAGCCGGTGACATTGGCCGGGACGACGGTGAGCCGTGCGACCCTGCATAACGAGGATTTTATTGCCGAAAAAGGGCTTTGCCTCGGCGATACCGTGGTGCTGCGCAAGGCGGGAGAGATCATTCCCGAGGTGGTGCGGGTCGTCGCCCACAAAGCCGGCGCGTCGCCGGTTTTGTATCCGGGCGTTTGCCCGTCCTGCAAGGAAATGATCTTCCGTGACCCTTCGGAGGCCGCGGTGCGCTGTATCAACCCCGATTGTCCTGCCCAGCGCATCCGCAATCTCATTCATTTTGCGTCGCGCGATGCGATGGATATCGAGGGACTCGGCCCTGCTGTGATCGAGCAGCTGGCGGCAAACGGTCTTGTTTGTCATGCGTATGATTTGTACTCTCTGCCGCGCGATCGGGTAGCGGCTGTGGAGCGAATGGGAGAGAAATCGGCCGACAATTTGCTTGCCGCGATTGAAAAATCAAAGCAAAGCGATTTGTACCGCGTGATTTATGCGCTCGGCATTCGGCATATCGGGCAAAAAGCGGCGAAGCTGTTGGCTGCTCATTTCGGATCGATGCGCGCGATCATGCAGGCGGATGAGGAGCAAATGAGCGCTATTGACGGCTTCGGGGAGATTATGGCCAAAAGCGTGGCGGACTTTTTTGCGCTGCCCGCGTCGAGAAATTTGATTGAAAGGCTGGAAGCCGTCGGGGTGAATATGGTCGATCATACGGAACGGCAGGATGATCGCTTTGCGGGCCTGACCTTTGTGCTGACGGGTACGCTGCCGACCATGACGAGAAACGAGGCGAGCGCGCTCATTGAAAAATACGGCGGAAAAACCGCTTCGTCCGTCTCCAAAAAGACCTCGTTTGTGTTGGCGGGCGAGGAAGCAGGCAGTAAGCTGACAAAAGCGCAGTCTCTCGGGGTCAAGGTGATCTCCGAGGATGAATTTAAGAGCATGCTTTTGTAAGGAATCCGCTGCGGTTGCCCATGCCGATCGCTGCGCGCTTGTCGAAACGCTTTGTATCGACGCATCAGGCGGAGAAAATCGGATTGCAGAAAGCCGAAAACAGCGGTGTGACGACGCGAGGGTACGCCGCTGTTTTCGGCATATTGTCTTTTTGGAAAAAGATAATTTACAAATGGGATTAAGAAATTTTGGGGGAATGGGTTTACAGAAAGCGGTAAATATAGTAAAATAGATACAGCCAAAATGACGGAAAAGACAGATATATTGAAAAGAAACGGATGTGGTGCTGTATGCAGCCGAAATACAAACGGATTCTCCTCAAGCTCAGCGGCGAAGCGATGGCCGGCGATAAGAAA
>JBJEIR010000004.1:0-6361 GCA_051877215.1 Acutalibacteraceae bacterium
AAAATCAAACACAACCGATTTTATTATACCTACGCTTTCAAGGACTGTCAATACGGCGAAAAACAGCAAATACGGTAAAAAGCCGATGCAGTCAAAAAGTGTGCACAGGCTTTGATGCCGAAGCGTTATTCGCACAGAAATTGATGAAGCTGCGGAAAGAGACGGATGCTTCGTTCCAGCGTACCGGTTGCGGCGGCGATAAAAATGCCGTAGTTGGTGAAAGGAACCTTCTGTTCAACGGCAAGGGACATTCTCGAAGCAACCTCACGGCCGTTCAGCATACAGCCGCCGCAATGGATGACCAGTGCATACGGCGACAGGTCTTCGGGAAATTCCGTTCCGGAACAGGTTTCGATTTTTATGTCCTTTTGCGTATACGCTTTGAGCCAGCGCGGAATTTTCACCGTGCCGATGTCGTTGCATTGGCGGTGGTGGGTGCAGCCTTCCGCAATGAGGACGGTATCCCCGTCAGTCAAACGGCGTGCGGCGGCAATTCCTTTGACGGCCGTTTCCAAAAAGCCTTTGTAGCGTGCCATCAGAATGGAAAAGGAGGTCAGGGGAACGCTGTCGGGAACAATCTCCGAAACAACTTGAAAGGCCTGACTGTCGGTGATCACCATGGCGGGGGGAGCTTTAAGCGCCTCGAGCGCTTCTTTCAGCTCCGTCTCCTTGGTGACGACAGCAACGGCGCCGGCATCCAGCACATCGCGGAGCATTTGCTGCTGCGGCAAAATCATGCGCCCCTTCGGAGCGGATTCGTCGATGGGTGTTACCAGCACGACGGTTTCTTTCGGACGAATCAAGTCGCTCACCAGTACGGCGTCGGCGGCGCGATCCTTTACGATATGGCCGATGGCTTCCTTGAGCTCATAGATGCCCTCCTTGGTCAGGGAACTGACCGCAAGGCTGTTTTTCTCCGAGGGAGCTTGCAAAGGCGTGAGATCGCTCTTGTTGTAAACAATCAGATAGGGGACGCCCTTTTTTCTGAAAATATCCAAAAGCTGTCTATCACACTCGTGTAGTCCCGCCTTGCCGTCCACAACCAAAACGGCGATATCCGTTTTGTTTAAAATCTGTTTTGTTTTGTGAACCCGTTTTTCTCCCAGCTCGCCGGTATCGTCAAAACCGGGCGTGTCGATGATGACTACGGGCCCGAGCGGCAGCAGCTCCATGGCCTTGGTAACAGGGTCGGTGGTGGTGCCCTTTGTGTCAGACACAACAGACAGCTCCTGTCCCGTCACGGCATTGACAAGGCTTGATTTGCCCGCGTTGCGGCAGCCGAAAAAGCCGATGTGCAGGCGGTTTGCGGAAGGGGTGTCATTCAAACTCATACGGCGATCCATCCTTTGCTGTAAAGTGTATTAAAAGCGGAAATCGCGGCGGTTGGACTGCTTGATATCCTCGATATGCTGCCGCGCAATTTCACGCACTTTTTCCTTCGGGATTTTTTGAAGCTCTCTTTCAATCATGTCAAAGCCGATTTTTCGGGTATCCTCCGAGGCGTAATCAATGAGGAATTCCGTCAGCGTCATCAGCGCGTTCGGGTGACAGCAGTTTTGAATCTGCCCGGTTTTGCACAGGCTCATAAAGCGGTCTCCCGTTCTGCCCTCGCGGTAACAGGCCGTGCAGAAGGAGGGGATGAAATCCATCTCCATCAGCCAGCGCACCACCTCGTCGAGCGTGCGTTGGTCGGAGACATCGAATTGCTCGGTGTCGTGCGGGCGCTCCTCCTGTGTATAACCGCCGACCGAGGTGCGCGACGCGCCGCTGATTTGCGAAATGCCGACCTGCAGCGCCTTTTTGCGAACCGCTTCCGATTCCCGGGTGGAGATGATCATACCGGTGTAGGGAACGGCAATGCGGATGCACGCGATGATCTTTGTGAACATCTCGTCGGAAATTCCGTTGTCAAAGACATCGGGGTCAATATCGTCCGCGCGCTTGACGCGCGGCACGCTGATGGTGTGCGGGCCGACGCCGTGAACGGCCTCTAAATGTTCCGCATGCATCAGCAGTCCCGCAAATTCGTATTTGTACAGCTCCAATCCGAACAGAACGCCCAGCCCCACATCGTCGATTCCGCCCTCCATGGCGCGATCCATCGCTTCTGTATGGTAGGCATAGTCGTGCTTCGGGCCGGTCGGATGGAGCTTTAGATAGCTCTCCTTGTGATAGGTCTCCTGGAACAAAATATAGGTGCCGATTCCCGCGTCCTTGAGCCTGCGGTAATTTTCCACGGTGGTGGCCGCAATGTTGACATTGACACGGCGGATGGCGCCGTTCTTGTGCTGTACGCCGTAGATGGTTTGGATACAGTCGAGAATATACTCGATCGGATTGTTGACAGGATCCTCACCCGCCTCAATGGCAAGACGCTTATGGCCCATGTCCTGAAGCGCAATGACCTCGTTTCGCACCTCTTCCTGAGTCAGCTTTTTGCGCGGAATGTGTTTGTTCTTCATATGATACGGGCAGTAGACGCAGCCGTTCACGCAATAATTGGAAAGATAAAGCGGCGCAAACATCACAATGCGGTTGCCGTAAAAGGCCAGCTTGATCTCCTCTGCAATGGCGTACATTTCCTCCACCTTTTCAGGAATATCACAGGCGAGAAGGACGGAGGCTTCGCGGTGCGTCAGCCCCTCGCAGTGCATACCCGTTTCGGTTTTTTTCGGCCGCGCTTTTTGCAGCAGACGGTCGATCAGCTCGACATTGTGTTTGTTTTCCTCGGCGTAACGAATCGTTTCCAGAATTTCTTCGTGGTTGATAAATTCCTCCGCCTTGAGTGATTTCGGGTCATAAACAGCCATCTTACAAAAGTCCCTTCTTTAATATAATTTTAAATTTTATAAAATCGTTGGTTGAAATCGTTGGTTGTCAAACAGCGTTTATAAAGGCTTTACATCTCCGCGGGAGACGACGATACGATAGCCGATGGCGTTCACACGCCGCTCCATGCACATACGGCACTGGGCGGATTCGTCTCCGGTACAGATTTTATTGTCATACAGCTCATATTTTTTGCGTTGTGAAACGGGCGAGAGATTGGGCATCACCACATTTGCTCCCGCCTCAATGCCTTTTTCGCGCCCGTTCGGATCGATTGTGCCGAGAGCGGTCGTCGAAGGCAGAAGAATGCTCGGTGAGATCAGGCGGATAAGAGAGAGCAGATAGGTCGTTTGCTTTGCAGTGCCGCCCGGCTCGTTTGCAAAAGGGGTCGAATGATGCGGAATAAACGGGCCGATCCCGCACATATCTGGGCGGAAGGTTTCGATGAATTTGAGCTCCTTTGCAAGGAGTTCATCGGTTTGACCGGGGGATCCGACCATAAAACCGCAGCCGACCTGATAGCCGATCTCCCTGAGGATATGCAGACAGCGCATACGGTTGTCAAAGGACATCCCCTGCGGATGAAGCGTTTCATAATGCGCCCTGTCGGCGGTTTCATGCCGCAGCAGATAGCGGTCGGCTCCCGCGTCAAACAGGCGGCGGTAGCTTTGCTCCGTCCGCTCGCCGAGTGAAAGGGTGACGGCGGTGTCGGGGTATCGCTCCTTGACGGTGCGGATGATATCGCACAGCCGCTCGTCCGTGTAATACGGGTCCTCGCCCCCTTGCAGTACAAAGGTGCGAAAACCGAGCGCATAGCCCTCGTCGCAGCAGGAGAGAATGTCGTCCTTGCTCAGTCGGTACCGCGCGCAGCTTTTGTTGCTGCGGCGAATGCCGCAGTAAAGGCAGTCGTTTTGGCAGATGTTGCTGATTTCGATCAACCCGCGGATATAGACATCGTTTCCGTAATATTTTTTTCGCAGCGCGACCGCTTGCTCGGCCGCATAGGCGGCCAGCTCGTCGTTTTGATGGGTGATCAAAAAGAGGTACTCCTCCTGCTTAAGTGCGTGAACGAGAGAGAGCCTGTCGATCAGGTCTTTGGCCCGCTGCATGTCGGCGGGCGAAAAAAGCGATTGTTTCATAAAAATCCTTTTGACATAAAAAGCCGCGTCCCCTGCAAAAGACAGAAAGACGCGGCAAGCTTCCTATTGAATGCCGCATCCGCAGCTTTCGCTTTAACAAACCGTTTCAGCGTCAGGGGGATGCTTTTTATTTCTTATTTCATCATTTTTGGGCTTTTTAAATTTTCAGAAAAACGGTCAGCATTCCGGCGCTTTGGAGTAAGCGGCTTTTGCGGAAATTCCCTCAATTTTTCCGAGACGGCCGGTCAGGGTGTTGATGGCATCCTGCGGCGCGTCAACGGCAATACAGATGATGTTGATATCCTTCTCACGGTACGGAATGCCCATGCGCCCGATCACATAAGCGCTGTATTCGTGCAGCAGGTCGTTGACCTGTGCAATCCTGTCGGTGCTTTCGATGATAATGCTTATGACCGCGACGCGCGTGTCCATTGCCGTGATACCTCCGCTGTGTTCATCTGTGTGATTTGTCGTTATATACAGTATATAAGATCAGCGTATGGAAGTCAAGTCCGCTTTTCATCGAAAAAATGCACGGCTTGCGCATCGGATTTGAGAGGGCGGACGGTTGACAAGGCGATAAAAGGAGATATAATATGTTGAAGAAAAAGAAATACTAGGGCGATAAAACGCCGAAACGGAGAAGCGGAACATCAGATGGACAACACGCAGAAAATACAGCTTTTTGAGCATAAACCGATCGTCAGAGCGGTGATGACGCTGGCGATACCGACGGTGCTCAGCTCGCTTGTGATGGTACTTTACAATCTGGCGGACACGTATTTTGTCGGAATGCTCGGCGACCCGGTGCAAAATGCGGCGGTGACACTGGCCGCGCCGGTTTTACTGGCGTTTAACGCGGTCAACAATCTTTTCGGCGTCGGAAGCTCAAGCATGATGAGCCGTGCGCTCGGCAAAAAGGATTACGAAACGGTATACAGAAGCTCGGCGTTCGGCTTTTACAGCGCCCTGTTTTGCGGGGTGCTGTTTTCAATCGGGTATACGCTGTTCAGCGAACCTCTTCTTGCCGTGCTTGGGGCCGACGGCACCACCAAAGCGGCCACGGGGGACTATCTCAAGTGGACGACTTCATTCGGCGCGGCGCCCGCCATACTCAATGTCGTGCTGGCCTATTTGGTGCGTGCCGAGGGCGCTTCGCTTCATGCGAGTATCGGGACAATGAGCGGCTGCCTGCTGAATATCCTGCTTGATCCGCTTTTGATCCTGCCGCAGGGACTGAATATGGGAGCGGCCGGAGCGGGACTTGCCACCTTTATCTCCAACTGCGTCGCCTGTCTCTATTTTTTTGTGATGCTGTTTGTCAAAAGAAAGACAACCTGTGTCTGCATTCATCCGAAAAAATTCGGCTTTCAAAAAGAGATCGTCCTGTCGGTTTTCGCGGTCGGGATTCCCGCTTCCATCCAGAATTTGCTGAATGTGACGGGGATGACGGTGCTGAACAATTTCACCGCCGCCTATACGACCGATGCGGTTGCCGCCATGGGCATCGCGCAAAAGATCAATATGATTCCGATGTATATTTGCATGGGATTTTCTCAAGGCATTATGCCGCTCATCGGTTATAATTACGCGTCGGGCAATGCGGCGCGTATGAAATCTACGCTCTCTTTTACGGCAAAGCTGTCGGTCGGCTTTTTGGCGGTCATGGTGACGGCTTACTATGCGGCGGCAGGCGATCTGATTGCGCTTTTTATGGACAACGCGTCAGTGGTTTCCTACGGGACGGCATTCTTGCGCGGCATGTGCCTTTCGCTGCCGTTTCTCGCAACGGATTTTCTCGCGGTGGGTGTGTTTCAGGCCTGCGGCATGGGCGGGAGAGCGCTGGTGTTTGCCGTGCTGCGCAAAATTGTCCTTGAAATCCCCGCGCTCTATGTTCTCAATTATCTGTTTCCGCTGTACGGTCTTGCCTATGCGCAGCTTGCGGCGGAATCGGTTTTGGCGATTGCCGCTGTGATTTCGTTGATTTCTATTTTCCGAAAGCCGGAGAAGCAAAAGGGAGAAGCGCGCCGCGCCTGAGAAATACGGTCGACACAAGAAAGAAAAAGACGGCTTTATTTGTCATAACGAGAACAAACCGCCCATATCCGTGTGAGGATACGGGCGGTTTTGGCTTTTTTGCGGGTCATAAACCCATTTAGCGTTATTTTTTAAAGCTGTCTTTGAGTGAGACGGAGCGGTTAAAAACGAGCGCGCCTTTTTTGCTGTCCTTGCTGTCGACGCAAAAATAACCGAGCCGCATAAACTGGAAGGCTGTTTCGGGAGCGGCGTCGGCAAACGCCGCTTCCAGCTTGCAGTCCTTGAGCGTTACCAGGGAGTCGGGACTTAGGCATTTCATAAAATCCTTATCGGCCGCGTCGGGGTCGGGATCGTCA
>JBJEIR010000005.1:0-26064 GCA_051877215.1 Acutalibacteraceae bacterium
ACAATTACCGGGAGGAAACCCGAAAAGGTGTCGCCGTAGAGTATGTCCCGAATGCTCTGCCGGCATAACAAAAAAAGAGCAGGACAATTCCTGCTCATACATACAAGAAGATGCAAAATGTAGGCGAAAAAGAAATCGAGTGTCCACATCCAACTCTCAGGTTGGTTATGAACACTCGATATGGTGCCGCCGACCGGACTTGAACCGGTACGGTATCGCTACCGGCGGATTTTAAGTCCGCTGTGTCTGCCGATTCCACCACGGCGGCAAAGGGGCACAAAGAGTGTTCACGCTCTTTGTGCCCCTTATCATACCGCAGTTTTGCCCGCCTGTCAAGTCGGGAAGAGTCAGCACCGCACAAGGGGGTGTCGGGCGGGGATGAGACGCGCCTTGTGCGTTGGTGCGCTTAGTCTTCGCGGTGCTCGCGCCGCTGTGCTTCCTGCAGATATTTTTCCCGCGTGGCAATGCCGCCGCGTATATGGCGCTGCGCTTTGTTGATATCCAGCACCTGCCGCACGCGGCGGTACAGCTGCGGATTGATATATTGAAGCCGATCGCTCACATCTTTATGTACCGTGCTTTTGCTGATGTGAAATTTTTTGGCGGCTGCCCGCACGGTTGCTTTATTTTCCAAAATATATTCCGACAGCTCAATCACGCGCTCTTCAACTGCCTCTCTCATTCCGACTCACTCCTCATTCGCTCTTGGCATTGTCCGTTTTATTCATATTTATGCGAGAGGAGGGCGGATTATGCCGCGCGAAGAAGGCGTGGAAATCCTCGGGCGAGGAAAACTCTGCAAAGGGAATATTCTTGAAAAATTTTGCGCGGGCTGTTGCAAATGCCTGAAAAATACGCTATGATAAAGGCACAAAAGTGTTTGTGCGGGCGGCCGCCGATGAGAGCTTGCGATTGCCTGAAGCATTTTTGGAGTCTGAGTAATCAAGGGATGTGAGCCTTATCTGGAAACAAGCATATGCCGATGCCGCAAACGGATTTGCCGATGACGCATCGGTCACCAAAACCGCCTGCTATTTTAACGGGGAGAAAACGGAGAAGCTCCCCGAGTCGGATGCAAACGGAGATGCCAAGCAGATTTTCTATAACGCACAGGGAAAAGCACGCGTGGTCAATTTCGCAGACGGCTACGCTGTTACCTTGCAGACGGCGGATTTTACGCCGAATTACCGCTTTGGCGCACAGCGTGCGCGCTACACTTCGGACCGCTTTATTTTGAATATATCCCGTGAGGACAAAAGCCCTTACGGCAACACGGCCGACGGATGGAAGATCTATTTGACCGAATGGCTCAACCGCTATATAGCGGACGACGGCTTCCTTGCCTGCAACGATATTTCCCGCACCCGCGAGGTAAAGGAATCGACGGATATTCTGCCCGGCTATACGGTGCTCAATTATGATATGGTGATCGGTCATGCGGGCGAGATCAAAATGCCCTATTATAACATCGCGATCATCCGTAAAAACGACGAATATGTGCAGTTTTATCTGCTTGTGATGAAATCGACGGACAATGCCGACGACATCATGGATGCAATGGTTCGCTCGTTTAAAGAGATCGAAACGGTCGGCGTCGCCCGCAATCAGGAAACGGCGCTTGTGTGTGAGATTCCCGATCATTGGAACGACGAGACGAAAGCCTATTATCAGAAGCTCTTGGACCAGAAAACGGTCGATTGGGGCGTTTTCTCTGCAAGCATGGTGGATGAATGCGATCCGGATGAATACAGCAGACAGGCAGCCCGCATAGAGGGAGAATATGACCGCCTGAGCAAAGCATTTGATTATCCGTATGCGCTGATGCCCACCTATACGCATATTTCGTGGGACAGCCGCATCAACGAATTTCCGTCCAAAATGGCCGAGAAATACGCCGGCGGCAACGGCTTTGACGGCAAACCGGTGCTGCATTTCACCTATCAGTTCACGACGCATAACAACACCGAGCTTGAACGCTACACCCCGATGTTTGATATTCTGCGCGGCCGATATGACGAGCAGTTCCGTCGGTTGGCGCGTGATATCAAGGCCTATCACAAGCCGGTGCTTTTCCGCCTCAATAATGAGATGAACACCGATTGGACCAGCTACAGCGGCATTGTGAACCTGCTCGATCCCGACATATTTGTGTTTACATGGGAGCGGCTGTATGACATCTTTGAAAGCGAAGGGGTCGACAACTGCATTTGGATTTTCAATCCCATTGCCAAGTCGACACCGTACAGCAACTGGGGCGAATATTTGAGCTTTTTGCCGAAGCATTTGCAGGCGCTGGGACTCACCAGCTATGAAATGGGCAACGGCGACAGCCTGCGTTCGTTTAAGGAGCTGTATAGGGAGCTGTATCAAAAGAACAGCCCCTATTTCGACAATTACCCGTGGGTGATCTCCGAGTTCGGAGCCGGAGCGGGCGGCGCAAAGAAATTCGATTATGACCGCCGCGTATACGACGACACGGTGCTCGGCCGAAATGTCGATTTGCAGGCCGAGTGGGTCAAAGAGATGTTTGAATGCCTCTCTCACAGTCAGGAGGAGGGCTACGCCTTTTGCAGAAACATCAAGGGCGCGATTTGGTTCGGCTGCAACGACGGCGCATGCGTGGACGGGAAAAATTATGTCACCAATTATTTCTGCCTCGACAGCGGCGTTGCGAAGACGATTGACGAATTCCGCAAGGGCCTGTCAAAAACGCAGTAACCCCGACACCGTCCCGTCTTACAGCGGGGCGGTGTTTCTTGCTGTCAATCGCACCTGCGGCCGTACAAAGAAAAAATGTTTTCGTGAAAAGGATCGCCTGTTTTTGTAAATACCGTATACTGAATATAGATTCGTTTGTGGCGGCTTTTCAAACGGTGAAATCGCTTGCGGCGGAAGGGAGGAAAAGGGCAAATGAATATCATTATCGTCGGATGCGGCAAGGTCGGACAGGAGCTTGCCGGACAGCTCAGTGCAGAGGGGCATGCCGTCACGGTGATGGACACCGATCCAAGGCAGCTCGAGCCGGTCGCCAACAGCTATGATGTGCGGCATGTGCTGGGAAACGGCACCAGCTACCGCGCGCAAATGGAGGCGGGGATTTTACAGGCGGATCTGCTCCTTGCCATGACAGGGCAGGACGAGGTCAATCTGCTCAGCTGTCTGATTGCCCGCAAGGCGGGCAACTGTCAGACGATCGCCCGCGTGCGCAACCCCGATTATTTCAGAGAAATCCGCTTTATCAAAGAGGAGCTCGGTCTGTCCATGGCGATCAATCCGGAACAGGCGGCAGCGGCGGATATTGCCCGCCTGATTCAGATTCCCTCTGCCATGGAGATCGAGTCGTTTGCAAAGGGCCGTGTGAATTTGGTGCGCTTTCGGATTCCGTCGGGGTCTCCCGTAAACGGCGTTCGCGTCGCGGAGCTGTCCTCGAAAATCGGCACGGATACGCTGGTGTGTATTGTCGAGCGCGGCGAGGAGGTCATGATTCCGAACGGCGATCTGACCCTTTGCAGCGGAGATGCGGTTTCGGTGATCGCCAAATGGTCGGAGATCAGCCGGATGTTTAAACGGTTCGGCATTCAGACGCACAGCATGAAAAATGTCATGATCGCAGGCGGCGGGAAGATTTCCTATTATCTCGCCTCCATGCTGCTCAGAGCAAAAATCCGCGTCAAACTGATTGAGGTGGATAAGGAAAAATGCGAGAAGCTGAGCAATGAACTGGACGGGGCGGACATTGTCTGCGGCGACGCGACCGATAAGCAGCTTTTGCATGAGGAAGGGCTGCAGGATGCGGATGCGCTTGTCGCGCTGACCAGCATTGATGAGGAAAACATTTTGCTGTCTTTATATGCCGGCAAGGTGTCAAAGGCCAAAATGATCACGAAGATCAGCCGCATCGCCTTTGAAGAGGTGGTCAGAGAGATGCCGATCGGCAGTGTTGTTTGTCCGAAAAATATCACGACGCAGTCGATTTTGAGATATATCCGCGCAATGCAGAATTCCTACGGCAGCAATGTCGAGACGCTTTATCGCCTGGTAAACAACCGGGTGGAGGCGTTGGAATTTGTCGTCAGGGACAGCGCGAATATCCGCCGCATTGTCGGTGTGCCGCTGACAGAGCTCAATCTCAAGGACAATCTCCTCATATGCTGTATCACTCGCAACGGAAAGATTATTACGCCGACCGGACGCGATGCGCTTGAGATCGGTGATACGGTGATCGTTGTGACGACGCACACGGGACTGAAGGATATTGTGGATATTTTGAAGAGCTGATGGAGACGGTATGAATTATAAAATTATTCGCTATGTCGTCGGGTGGGTCATCATTTTTGAGGCATGCTTTTTGGTCTTGCCCGGTTTGATATCTCTGATTTACGCAGAAAATGAGGCGCTGATCTTTTTTGCCTGTGCGGCGGTGTGTGCTGTACCGGGTTTTCTCATCGTGCATAAAAAGCCCGGGAATATGGCTTTTTACGCGCGCGAGGGCTTTTTGTCGGTGGCCATCAGCTGGATCGTGATGAGCGTGATCGGCGCGGTGCCTTTGTATATAAGCGGCGCCATTCCGTCTGTGACAGATGCGCTTTTTGAAACGGTTTCCGGTTTTACAACGACGGGCGCGAGTATTTTGCAGGATGTGGAAGCGCTTTCGTACGGCATGCTTTTTTGGAGAAGCTTTACCCACTGGGTGGGCGGCATGGGCGTGCTGGTGTTTATGCTCGCTATTCTGCCGATGGCCGGCGGACAAAGCATGTATCTGATGAAGGCGGAAAGCCCCGGCCCCTCGGTCAGTAAGCTGGTGCCGAATTTGCGCAAGTCGGCCGTTTTTTTGTACGGAACCTATTTGCTTTTGACGCTTTTGCAAACGGTTTTGCTGGCAACAGTGGGAGAAATGCCGCTGTTCGACGCCGTTTGCTCGGCGTTTGGAACGGCCGGAACAGGCGGCTTCGGCGTGCGAAACGACAGCTTTGCGGGCTATTCGATCACTGCCCAGGTCATTACAGGCGTCTTTATGATGCTGTTCGGCGTCAATTTCACCTGCTATTTCTTTTTATGGAAAAAGCGCTTTAAGGACGCGCTTCGGCTGGAAGAGCTGCGCTGGTATCTCATCATTTACGGTGTCGCGTCGCTTTTGATTTTGTTCAACCTGTTTGCCGCGACGGGCGATTTCTTCGGGCATATTCATGAAGTGTTTTTCCAGACGGCGTGTGTGATGACGACGACGGGCTTTTCCACGGTTAATTTTGATCTTTGGCCGCAGATGTCGCGCGTGGTGATGGTGCTGCTGATGTTTGTCGGCGCGTGCGCGGGCAGCACGGGCGGCGGCATGAAGGTCTCGCGCATCATGATGCTTGTCAGAGCCTCCGGCAAGGAATTGTCCCGTATGCTCCATCCCCGCAAAATCAAGGTGCTGAAGATGGACGGCAAAGCCATCGAGCGTGAAACGATTCGCGGACTGTATGCGTATCTTATCTGCTATATCGGGATCTTTGCGTTGTCGGTGCTGCTGCTTTCTCTCGACCGCTTTGACCTCACCACCAACTTCACGGCGGTGGCATCCGCTATCAATAACATCGGGCCGGGGCTTTCGGCGGTCAGTCCCGCAGGAAATTATGCCGGCTTTTCGGTGCTCTCCAAGTTCGTCTTGATGTTTGATATGCTGGCGGGACGCCTGGAGATCTTCCCGCTTTTACTGCTCTTCTCCCCGGCGACATGGAAAAAATAAACCGATACAATCGTTTGTATAAACCCATCTAAGCTTATAAAAACGGTGCGCCTCTTTTTCGAAAAAGAGACGCACCGTTTTTTTGCTTTTTGTTATCAAAGCGTTTGGGAATGCGGGTGAAAAAGCCGTTCGGCCTTCCCGTTTTTCGGACGAAGCCGAGAAACGCGGTTAGGCCTGCTCTTCAAAATCGTCTTTGCCGACCCCGCACAACGGGCAGACATAGTCGTCGGGCAGATCGGCCCACTTGGTGCCGGCCGCAATGCCGTTATCGGGATCGCCGACAGCCTCATCGTAGACATATCCGCAAACCGTGCAGACATATTTCATGACGGTATTCCTTCCTTTCTGCATTTTTTTAGCGTAACACCGCCAAAGCGATGGTCAAAACGAGATACATCCCCTTGTGCGGTATTGCTTTTTTATAACAATACAGCGGCTTGCCGTGTATCGTCAGGCATATAAAACGGCGTCGAGTGCACGCTTGGCGTCGGAGGAATTGACGGTTCCGTCGCCGTTGAGATCGGCCGCCAGCGCGGCAATCGACGGGAGAGTGTGATTGCCGACCGCGTGCTGTAAAATGATACGGACATCCGAGGAGGAGCAGATGCCGTCGCCGTCGGGATCTCCGGTGATCACAACGGAATAAACGACGGTTCCGCTCGGTGTTGTGACCGTGGCTGTACAGCCGGTTCCTACATATCCGCTCAAGACGGGATCGCCGTTTTCGCGCGAAACAGCGGTTTCAAAGTTAAAGCTTTTCGCCAAAGAGCTGCCCGTCGTGCGCGCGGGCACATCGCGAATCAGCATGCGCTGAGAATCGACCGTATACGCACAGGATACCTCGATTTTTTCCAGCGTGACCGAGATGGAGAAGCGCGCCTCAAAGGTGCGGTACCACGGAAATGCAAAATCGGACAACGAGACGGATTCGACGGCAACAGAGGAATACGGCTCAACGCCGGTCAGCAGTGTGCCGCTTTCAATGGAGGAGAGCACATGGCCGGCGTCCTCCCCGTCGGCATAGCCGTCCCATGCCACGCGATAGGTGGTCTCGGCAAAAAGGAATCGCTGCAGCATATTGCTGAAATCCTGTTCTGTCCAGCCACGCCCGGTCAGCGTCGAATAGAAGTTCATGGTTTCACTGGACGGAAGAGACGGCGTAAGACCGTAATCCGGTTTTCCCGCGCGCAGATAATAATCAAGCTCTCCCGCCGCACGGCGTTTATAGCTGATATCCTTGACATAGGAGAAGGTCAGCGCCTCCATCTGACCGATATGGGAGTCGTATGAGGCGACCGCGCTTTTGAGATAGACATATCGCGCGACGCCCTGCCCGAGCGCAATGCCGATGGGGTTGCCGCCCGCCGCCCAACAGCTGTATCCGAGCAGCATCGGCAAATTGACACGCGACAGGAAGGAACGATTGAAGACATCGTATTCGCTTGTATAGCCCGATTGGCCGTCCGACGCACCCATGCCGGAGCCCATCGGATCGACAAAAATCGTCGGTTTTTTCAGGGTGTTCAGCAAGTAATCGAGCTGTTCGATGGTGTTGGTCCATGCGATCTGCCGCTCACTGATTCCCGCGCTCTTCGGGATGGTCATCGCCAAAACGACAATGTCGGCATCCGCGATGGAATCGACAATCGGACAGCCGAGGCTCTCGATATGTCCGGTCATATTTTGATAGACGGTCTCCGGCTCATATTGGTCGGATTTGCCGTTTTCGCCGTTTCCGATATAGTCCACAAATATGCGCGGCGTGACGCCGTAATGCTCGATGGCGCACCGCGCAATCGCCATCATGCCGAGCTCATCCGCGCCGGAGTATACCTTTGCGGGGAGGGAGCGGCTTGCAATGAGGTTGTTGAAATAATTGATTTCGTTGGTTTGAATAGACTCGGTGACCGCCGAGTCGTCAACTCCCAGAAAATAATAGGTGTTGGCGGTGTTGACATAGGTCAGCAGCCAGTCGGTCAGCTGCAGCTTGCGGCGGCGGGCATCCAGCTCATTTGTGACCATCTGATTGGTCAGCTGGGCAAGGTCGTTGTGGATCGTCTGCGCGGTTTCATAGGTATAGCCGTACAGGGTATCATACTGATAGTGCTGATAAAGCGCCCAGATGTCGTCCGCCGACATGGCGTTGTCGCCGTAGCCGATGGTGCGCCACAGGCCGTCTTTTTCGTAATATGCGCCGATATTGGCAATGGTCAGATCGTCTCCGCCGAGCCAGCCGCGCGGCAAACTGCCGTAGCTGCGCATAATATCCCCGTTGACATAGTTGTCATAATAGGCGGTTGCCGCCAGGCGCTTGACGGTGTCAAACAGATATACCTTTTTACGGTTGCTCAGATCGATGAGATAGTCGACGGTTCGGCGCTCAAGGCTGTCCTGCGGCAAAATGCCCCAGTAGTCGCAATCGGTGCGCGACTGAACAAGACCGCCGGAAAGCAGCTGGTCGACGGACAGTACGAAATAATCGCAATCCGCCTCCACCGATTGCAGCCACGCAAACAGCGCTTCACAGTCGCCGTACTGTGTGCCGTTTTCGTTGGTCGGCTGATTGTCAAGCCGTGTGCGGAACAGATCTTCATCCGGCATCAGCAGGGTCAGTCCCGCCGCCTTTGCCTGATAAATCACACGGTCATAATTGACCGGTCGGTCATCCAGAGGAATATAAGCGACAACGGGGCTTTGCGCCGAGGACGCCGCTGCCGCACCGGAGGATGCCGAGGACACAAACAGCATGCTGATCAAAAGCACCAAGGACAGAATACCCGACAGATATTTTTTCATATAGGAGCCTCCTTTGCATACAGTCTGGGTTTACAAAACAAATCCGAAACAAACGATAGATTTATTGTACCGCTTTTTATACGGAAATGCAACCGAAAGAGGGGAAAACAAAAAATTCGGCAAAAGAGGCTGTTTTGTGATATACTTTGTGACAGACGGAGAAGAACCCATCAAAAGAAGGGGATTGTATGACGCGCGATGAGGTGCAGGCATATTGCAAAACACTGGCGGGAGCGGTACTCGATCGGCCGTTTGAGGACGATTTTGACAGCGTGGCGGCACGCCACGCCGACACGCGCAAATGGTTTGCGCTGCTGATGACGGTAAAGGGGCGCCCCGCGCTCAATCTCAAATGCGACCCGCAAAAGGCGATGTTTTGGCGCGACGCATATGATTGTGTGACGCCCGCATGGCATATGAACAAAACCCACTGGAATACCGTTTGGCTGGACGGCGAAATTGCCGAAAACGACCTGCTGGAGATGATCGACGACAGCTATCACCTGACGCTGCCCCGCCGAAAAGGGAGAAGGGAATCCCTTTGAAGTTGCTTGTAAAAGGGACCTTTATAAGGTTGTCCGTAAGCGGAGGCGTTTGCCGCCTTTATGGGCAAATGCCTTGACCTTTTCGGAAAAGTTCGTTACAATACTAAAAGAGAAAAGAGCGCCCTTTTGAAAAAGCGCTCTTTGGAGTTGCCCTCGTCTGTTTTTTTGGGGGCTTTATTTCCCGCTATGAAAGGATCGATCGGTTGTATGAAGGTTTCTCCCTCTGTTTTGACCTGCGATTTTGCACATATGGGACAGGCGATTGCGCTTGTTGAAAAAAGCGGGGCGGATATGGTTCACCTCGATGTGATGGACGGCCAGTTTGTTCCCAATCTCAGCTTCGGGCCGCCCGTGATCGCGTCGCTTCGCCCGCTGACTTCGCTGCCGTTTGATGTGCATTTGATGATGCAGCATCCCGAATATCTGATCGAGGCGTTTGTCAAGGCGGGGGCTGATTTAATCAACTTTCACGTGGAGAGCGACGCGCCGACGGAGCGCACGATCGACCTTATTCGCTCCTTCGGGAAAAAGGTCGCTCTGACCGTCAAGCCGAATACGCCCGCAAGCGCCGTCTTTCCCTATCTTGACAAGCTGGACATGGTGCTGATCATGACAGTGGAGCCGGGGTTCGGCGGACAGTCGTTCATGGCGGATATGCTGCCGAAGATAAAAGAAATCAAAGAGGAATGTGCGCGCCGCGGGTGCTCGGTCGATATACAGCTCGACGGCGGCGTCAACGCCGCCAATGCGGCGGATTGTGCGGCGGCGGGCGCGGATATTGTCGTGATGGGGAGCGCGGTGTTCAATGCCGATGACCCGAAGGCGCTGGTACAAGCGGTGCAGGCGCTCTGAACGCGCAAAGGACAGCACATAAAAACGGTTTACAGCGCGTCGGCGATGGTTTGCAGCGCATGCCGAAGCGCGAGGGGCTTGCCGTGCTCTTCCACGGCCGCCGCCGCTGCCGCGCCTTCGTCACACGCGGCGGCATATTCACGGAAAAAAGGCGGAAGCGAGCCGCCCGCCGTGCGGATGATCAGGCGGTATTCGTCCCCGAGGGCAAAGAGTGAGCTGTCCGAAATCAGCACGCTGTTGTCGCTGCGGCGCAGACCGCGCGCCAGTTCAAACAGAGAATCCACGCTTTTGAGATGGAGCACAAACGGCTGCTGTTCTTTGGCGCGCCGCCTGACCGCGCGTACGCGCCGGGGGGTGCACAGCAGAATACAGCCGCCGTCTATCGGCAGCGCTTCCACCTCCCAAGAGCAATTGATCAGCCGCGGCCGTTGCCGGATCGCGTCCGACAATAAGCGGCTGACGGCCGTCTTGACGGCAAAAAGCTGTCCGTCGCTCGGCAAACGGTCGTCTTTATCAAATATAATCCCGATCTCGGTTGCCTCCGCATCGGTCAACCATATGCGCAGGCAACCGTTTTCAAGCCATTCCTGATGCAAAGTTGACCCTCCCTTGTACAGCATTACTTTTACAATATCATCATATTACGCGTACAGGCTGTTGGCAAGCGGGAATGATTGGATGAAAGACATAACGGACAGGCTTCGGACTGAAAAAAGGAGATGGACATGCCATGACACAACGAGTAAAAAGCCGTCTGCGGCAGGTGTGCGCGTGGGCGGCCGCGGCCGCGGGAGCGGGCGGACTGTGCTGGCTGACCCTCTCGGACGGCACGGCGGAAAACGCGCCGGGTCATTTGGCGGCGGCGGGCGCGTCGGTGCTGCTCGGCGGCGTGAGCGACAGCCTTTACCGCATGCTGTGTTTATTCGCGCCGGCCGTGCTGTCGGCGCTGTTTGCGGCGCTGACGGCGGGGATGGTGTGGCAGGCTCTTCGGCTTCACGGGAAGACAAAAAAGGCTGCCGCTTGGCCGTCTCTCATCGTCACGGCGCTGGCGTCGGTGGCGGTTTTGCTCGGCGGACAACCGCCCGTGTCGGCGGATACGCAGGCGCTTTTGCAAAGCGCGTATATTTCGGCCGCCGCGGTTTTGCTCGGCGGAATCGGCTGTATCGCCTGTATTTGGCTGTACGGCGTTTTAAAACGGGTCTTTCCGTGCGTGTTTAATCACGAAACCGTGAGCTATGTGGTGTTCGGCGCGCTGACCACGGTGGTCAGCTTTGTCAGTCAGATGATTTTTCATGCCCTCGGCTGGGAAACGATTCCCGCCACGGTCGGCTCTTGGATTTGCGCGGTGTTGTTTGCCTATGTGGTGAATAAGCTGTTTGTTTTTGAAAGTCACACCGACACGCTGTTTGCCTTTTTTCGCGAAATGGGGCTGTTTTTTGCGGCGCGCCTGGCGTCTCTCGGCATAGAGATCGTCTTTATGTGGCTGACGGTGGACATCCTCCTTTTGCCCGATGCGGGCTGTAAGCTGGCGGCGCAGGTTATCATTTTGGTGCTCAATTATATTTTCAGCAAGCTGATTATTTTCCGAAAAAGGAAACCCGAAAAAAACGGAATAATTGACGCGAAAGCGCCCGATACTACCACTGAATGAAGCGGCGGTATCGGGCGCTTTTTTTATAGAGGATGTGCCCTTTTGGAGGTGCGGCGTGAAAAAGGATAAACAAATGATCGCCCGCTATGTCGTGACCGGCGGCGTGGCAGGAGTGGCCAACGGGCTTTTCGGCGCAGGAGGCGGCTTGTTTTTGGTGCCGCTGCTGATCGGGTGGTGCCGTCTGCCGCAGCGCCGCGCGTTTGCAACGGCGCTTTGCGTCATGCTGCCGCTGTCCGCCGTGTCTTTGGCGGTATATTGGTTCCGCGGCGGCGTCGATGCAGGGCTTGCGTGGCCGTATCTGGTCGGCGGGATCGTCGGCGGCATTGCCGGAGGGATCCTGTTTCCCCGCGTTTCGGTCAAATGGCTGCGGGTGGGGTTGGCGCTGTTTCTGCTTTACGGCGGCATAAAGGCGGTGCTGCTTTTGTGACGGTCGTGATTGCTATATTGGTGGGACTGGCCACCGGGATTGTCAGCGGCTTCGGCATCGGCGGCGGGTCGCTTTTGATGCTGTATCTGACAGCCGTTATGGAAATGGAGCCCTTCGCCGCCGGCGGCATAAACTTACTGTATTTTATGGGCTGTGCGCCCGCGGCCATTTGGTTTCATGCGCGCCATAAACAGATCGAATGGAACGCGGCGGTGTGCGCGGCGCTCGGCGGCATGGCGACGGCGGTGTGCGCGGCGCTGATCGCTTCCAACACCACGCCCGATCTGCTGCGCCGCCTGTTTGGCCTCTTGCTTTTATGGGTGGGTGTGCGTGAGCTGATTGCCTGCTTTCGAAAAAAGCGGCCGGAGAATTGACATTTTTGGGCCGATGTGTTATGATACTCACATATAAAAGGGAGTAGTCAGCACCCATTCGGTGCGCATACGGCCGTCATGACGATCCTTCGGCGCAGGATAGGCGCATCGGATCCGGCGTATGATGAAATGATGAGACTTTTGTTGCGATTTCGGTCGCGGCAAAGGTCTTTTTTATTTTGTTTCAGAAAGGAAGATACCTATATGGGGCTGCTTATGCAAACGGGATTGCTGGTTGTGGGATTCGTACTGCTTGTCAAAGGAGCCGACTGGTTTGTTGAGGGCGCGTCCGCCTTGGCGGGACGGTTCGGTATCCCGCAGCTGGTCATCGGACTGACAATCGTCGCCATGGGGACGAGCGCGCCGGAAACGGCGGTGAGCATCACCGCGGCGCTCAAAGGAAACGCCGGCATTACGATCGGAAATGTCGTGGGAAGCAACCTTCTCAATATCCTGCTCATTTTGGGAATCACCGCGCTGATTCTTCGTGTGCCGGTCGCCAAATCCACCGTTCGTTATGAGATTCCGTTTATGATACTGGTCACGGTGATATTGCTTTTGATGGGATGGTTCGGACAAGGGATTGGCTTTTGGGAAGGGGCCCTCTTGCTCGCTCTTTTTGCCCTGTATCTGTTCTACCTGTTTAAAATGGCTCAAAAAAACCGCGAGACGGTGCAGCAGACAAGCGCCGCGCGCCCGTTTTGGTTGTGTATTCTCCTGACATTGGCAGGGCTTGCCTGTATTATCCTCGGCAGCGATGTCGCGGTGAACGCGGCGTCGGCGATTGCCGCGGCGTGCGGGATGAGCGACCGCTTTATCGGGCTGACGATCGTGGCGCTGGGAACATCCCTGCCCGAGCTGGTGACCTCTGTTTCGGCGGCGCTCAAGGGGAAAGCGGATATCGCTGTCGGCAATATTATCGGCAGCAATATTTTCAACATTCTGTTTGTGGTCGGGCTGTCCGCTTGCATCACGCCGGTCGCGTTTGAGCCCCGTTTTGCGGTGGATACCTTGGTGGCTGTTGCCGCCGGCGTTATGCTGCTCCTATGCGCGTGCGGCAAACGCAGGCTGAACAGATTGAGCGGCATCCTGATGCTGCTCGGCTATGCAGGCTACTTTGTCTGGCTGCTGCTTTGGGCATAAACGCGCTGCAAAACCGAAAAAAGGACGCTGCCGTAAAAAGAGGGCAGCGTCCTTTGCTATGCAAAACGGTCGCAGTGCGGTTTATGGTTTATAATTTGTTGATAATAGAGAGCAGCAGCTCCCGCGCCGTGAGAATGTCGGCCGCCTGCTGATCGCCCTCGATTTCCCGTTCGATGGTGATGCTGCCGTCGTAGCCGAGCGCTGCGAGCTTTTTGAGAAGCGCGGGGAAATCCACCTTTCCCTGTCCCATGGGAGTCTCCGCTCCGAGCTCACGCCCGTTTGTCGGATAGTTGCCGTCCTTGCCGTGGACGCCGCGCACATATTTGCCGAAGACATCGAGCGCATCCACGGGATTGCCCTTGCCGTAAAGAATCAGGTTGGCGGGATCGAGGTTGACACCGAGGTTGGGCATGGCGACATCCTCAAACAGACGCAGCAGGGTGACGGGCGTTTCCTGACCGGTCTCAAACAGCAGATACTGCCCGTTTTGCTGCAAGTGAGCGGCGACGGCTCGCACCGCCGCAACAACGCCCGGATAGAGCGGGTCATGAGGGTTTTCCGGAATAAAGCCCATGTGCGAGACGATGTCGGTCACGCCCAGCTCTTTGGCAAAATCGGCGCCGTTCATCAAATCCTGCATTCTTTCAAAGCGATAGGCGGGCGGAACCAGGCCGAGGGTCTCCTGCCCTTCGTAAAAATTCCACGCAGCCGGGCCGCTCCAGCCGCACCAAAGGGCTGTGACGGTCACATCCTGCGCAAGACAGGCCGCCTTGATTTCTTCCGCCTTTTCAGGCGTGCGCAAGGAGCGGTCCCAGCTCATCAATTGGCAGTGGTGAAAGCCCATTTTTGTGATGTTTTCAAAGCTTGACGCGATCGGCGTCTTCGGAAGCGAGACGCAAACACCGATATTCATCATATGTATATCCGCCCTTTCGGTAATGTTATGTCTATTATACATAGCAACACAGCGAAAATCAATGTTAATCGGGCGGATAATTCAAAAATGCGTTATTCCGCAAACAGATCGTCGGTCAGATCGCCGTCCTCGGCGGTCGGCTCACCGGTTTTGTGCGTTTGGTCGCCGTTTTGCGTGCCGGTCGTGACCGCATCGCTGTTTTTGCTTGTGGAGCTTCCCGAGGAAACGGTGGTTTGTTCATTCGTTCCCATTTCACCCCGTGTCCCCGAGCAACCGGTAAAGGCGAGCAGCAGCAACGCACAAAGAGCGGCGACCATACATTTTTTCGCGTTTTCCATTTGCTTTGTCTGTCCTTTCGTAAAAGCGTCGACCGCATAGTTATATACGGTCTCATATGTAGTATTTCCCGAAAAAGCGCTCCTATTCGCGCCGAATACCGCATACAATTTTTTGAAATGCAACCGTTTGATACATTTGAAATGCAACCGTTTGATAAAGGTGCTTGACAACGGCGCTTGTTGTGGTATACTATAACTGTACTAACACAAATAGTACAGTTATAAAAAAGGAGACGAGGTGTATGTTTCAGATCGACCCGATGTCTCGGGTCCCTATTTATGAGCAGTTGGTTTCGCAGGTGGAGCGCCTGACGCTGGCGGGCGTATTATTGCCCGGCGAGCAGCTTCCTTCGGTGCGCACGCTGTCCTATACGCTGTCGGTCAATCCGAATACCATTCAAAAAGCGTATAACGATCTTTGCCTGCGGGGGATTGCCTGTTCGGTACCCGGAAGAGGCTGCTTTATCGCGCCGGATGCGCTCGAGCGGCTCAAAGGCGAGGCATATCAGCGCCTTCCGGCGTTTCGTGCCTTGACAAAGGAATTGATGCTGGCGGGACTGGAGAAAAACGACCTGCTGGACATCGTGGAAGAACTCTATTCGGAAAGGAGCAATCGTCATGATACAGGTGACCAATCTGACCAAACGGTTTGACGGCGCTGCGGCGCTTGAAGCCATCAGCTGTACGATCCCCGAGCACTGCATTTACGGGCTGGTCGGTTCAAACGGCGCGGGAAAATCGACGCTTTTGCGAACCGTGTGCGGCATTTATCGGCCGGATGAGGGAGAGGTTTTGGTCGACGGACAAACGGTGTATGAAAATCCGCGCGCGAAGGAGCGGCTGATGCTGGTGCCGGATGATTTGTATTTTCTTCACGGCGCCACGCCCGCGCGCATGGAGGCACTGTATGAAGCGGCGTTTCCCCGCTTTGACCGTCTGCGCTTTAGGCAGCTCATCGAAATGCTCAACCTGCCGTATAAAAAACCGATTCAAGCGTTTTCAAAGGGAATGAAGCGCCTGACGGCAACGGCGCTGGCGCTGGCGGCCAAGCCGCAGTACCTCTTGTTTGACGAAACGATGGACGGACTGGATCCCGTTATGCGCCATGTGGTGAAAAGCATCATCGCCGAGGATGTCGCCGAAAGAGGGACGACGGCGGTGGTCGTTTCCCATTCGCTCCGCGAGCTGGAGGACTTGTGCGATCAGCTCGCCCTTGTCCATGCGGGCGGCATCGTGCTGCAGCAGGATGTCAGCAACCTGCGCACCTCGCTTTTTAAAGTGCAAATCGCGTTCCATTATCCCTTTGACCAAACGCTTTTTTCCGAGCTGAGCATCGCCCATTACAGTCAGCACGGCTCGGTGGCCAATGTGATCGTGTGCGGCAGCCGTGAGCAGACGGAAGAAATCCTGCGGGCAAAGGCACCGCTGCTGATGGAGGTGCTGCCGCTGACGCTCGAGGAGGTCTTTACATACGAGATGCAGGCGCGCGGCTATGATTTTAATACGATATTGGAGGGGTTGTCGCATGAAAAAAACGCTGTTTGACACGCGGCTTTACCGCGAAGGGCTGCGGCAGCTTTGCCCTATCGGAATTGTGCAGCTCGCGGTGTATACGGTTTTCTCCGTTTTGTCTGTGATGCTGAGTATACGCTATTTGAACAGCGGGGGTGAAAATCCGTTCGCGGCGTTTTTTATGATCGTGTATCCGATCATCTATGTGTTTCCTGTTTTGTATACGCTTTATCTTTTCCGCTTTCAGATGAAGCGCAGCACCGATGATTTTTATCACAGTCTGCCGCAAACAAGAGCGTGCCTGTCGCTGAGCTTTCTTGCGGCTGTTATGAGCTGGTATCTGGCAGGTCTGATTGTGCCGGCAGCGGTGACCTGCGGCGCGGCGGCCTTGTGCGGTTATACAGTACCGCTATGGAGTATTGTATCGACGGTGATCGGCGCAGCCATTGCGGGCCTGCTCGCCGTCGCGGGGGCGTTTCTCGCCGCCGCTGTCAGCGGACGGATATTCAGCGCGCTGTGCGCGACGGTGATGATTTTATTTGTGCCGCGTTTGCTGTTGTCCTCTCTTGTGTCAACGGTGCTGAGCCGTATCGCTGTGCTCGATTTGTCCGCGCTGAATTGGTTTTTGCAGGACATCCATCTTTTAGCCTCCTTTGGAAGCCTGACCTCCCCGACGGCGTGGCTGTATTCGGCGCTGCTCGCACTGCTCTATCTGGGGCTCGGCATATGGGCCTTTTGCCGCCGCCCGGCAGAGACGGCGGAGAAATCGGCGGTGTCGCGCGGTATGCAGACACTCTACCGTCTGACCGTTTCCTTTGTGTGCTGCCTGCCGATGCTTCACGGGCTGTATTCGGAAATGACACAGACCTCCGTGCGGTATGATTTGAGCGGGGCGTTTGCCAATGTGTCGGAAACGGGGTTGTATATTTTCGGCTATATGGTTGTTATCGCGGTGTATTTCCTGTTTGAGCTCATCACCACCCGAAAAGCTAAAAATCTTTTAAAAGCCATTCCGTGGCTCGGGGCGCTCGCGGCGATGAACATCGCGGTGCTGACGGGCATGATTGCCGTGACGCAGACGGTTTTCAGCTATCAGCCGTCGACAGCACAGATAGAAAGTGTGTCGGTCGATGAGATTGTGACAATCGCCGGTGTGTCGCCGAAAGTAAGGGAACAGAAAATAGCCGCATTTGAAGAATCCGGAAAAGCGGGCACGTTGCTGACGGATCAATCCTGCCGAATGGCGGCGTCAACGGCGCTTCGATCGGCAATCCAGGAAAACGATAATTACTGGATGTGGCTGCGGCAAAACGGGGATATATATTATGGGACATATGATGAGATATATTATGGGACATATGATGAGTGCTATTGTTATTATGGCTGCGATTATTATCTAAAGGTGACGCTTTATTCAGACGGCGTCGGACGGCAGCGGGTACTGTCGTTTAACAAATCGGACTATGAACGGTTCATGGATTGCTTAGGTGTCGTATCCTGATGCCGGATGACGCGGTCACCGCTTTTGATGTATACCGTCGCTTTTTCAGCCAAGCGCCCTCACACCGAACCCGTTTCGGTGTGAGGGCGACGCTGTTAAGGGCTGTTATGGAAAGGCGTTGCATACGGATGCTTTTGGGGGTGCGGGCTTTGTACGAAAAAAAGCGCGCAAAGCAGCGCTGCTGTCGGGCGCTTTGGCAGTCGGGAGCGGTTGACGCTTTCACATTTTTTGCAAAAAGCCCTGCTCGCGCCGAAAGGAGTATCCGAGCGGGCGGCCGCGGCATATAGTGGGATATACATAGCCGTCAGCAGCACCAATGTCGGCTGTGAGCAGCATCGATGCGCCGCTGTCGGACCTGCGCTTAAAACAGACGCCGTGCGATAAAAGGGAAAAGAAAAGCACGGAAATTGTGTAAAAAAGCGCCCGAAAATTCCGTAAAATCGGTTGACAGACGACAAAGGAGATGCTATAATACGACTTGCGCTGCGGAAGAACCGCCGCAAAATATTTTTTATGCGAGTGTGCTGGAACTGGCAGACAGGCACGTTTGAGGGGCGTGTGCTTATGGCGTACGGGTTCAAGTCCCGTCACTCGCACCATATCGATACCGTCAGAAATGGCTTAACAGAGCCGTTTTTGACGGCTTTTCTTTTTGCTGAAAATTGCGTTTGGTGTTTATTTGGTGTTTGTTTTTGAAAAAACGGGCAATTCGATATGAAAAAACAGCCGTCCGAGCGGGACAGTATGCCCGCTAAGACGGCTTATTTTTATGCCTGGTTGCGTATTAAAAGATCAGCCAGCGTTTCCGACGCTGCTTTGTTTGCGCTTTGCAGCAGGTGAGCATATATGTTCATGGTGGTGCTGGTCTGAGTATGTCCAAGTCGTCCCGCTACAGATCGTACATCGGTGCCGGAGTTGATTAACAGCGTGGCATTGGTATGCCGCAAGCTGTGTAGGCTGACTTTGCGCATACCGTGCCGCTCTAAGAACTTTTGCAGCTCTTGGTACGGTGCGCCGGGGTGCATGGGCTTGCCGTTCCACTGGGTGAACAGTCGTGGGTGCGCTTGCCAATCGCTGTCCCATTGGTCGCCCATCTTCAAACGGCGAGCGGCTTGCTCACTCCTGTACCGCCTCAAGAGATCAATCAGCTCGGCGGGAATAGACAGCAGCCGCTTGGATTGTTCGGTTTTGGTATCATCCGTAAAAATGCCGCGACCTGTGGAATATTGCGAAGTCCGGCAGATGCGCACAGTCCCGCTCTCAAAATCAAAGTCCTGCCATTCAAGCCCCAGTGCTTCACCACGGCGCATCCCCGTGAGCAGCAGGATTGAGAAGATTACCTGATATTCAAGCGGCTCATCCTGCAGGTTTTGCATAAAGACGACCGCTTCTTCCGGTGTGAGAAATTCCGGCTCGCGGTGGGTCGTTTTGGGGGCGTCCACGCGGCGGCAGGGATTTTCCTGCACCAGTTGCCACTTAACAGCCCGATCCATCACGGACGAAATAAAGGTGTGGTAATGCTTGATTGTTTTTGGGGCGAGCGGTTTACCGGTGATCGCGTTTGCGCCCGGTTGGGCAAGCTGTGCGTAGAAGGCGTTAAGATGCTGCGGCTGTAAGCGGTCAATACGAATATGCCCAATTGCTTGATAGGTGCGGGCAGAGAGCTGACGATACCGGTCAATGGTGCGTGGCCGTAGATGCTTTTCGGCATAATCGTTGAACCACCGCTCGGCAAAGTCTTGAAATTTGATATTGCCGTCCATATATGTACCGCGTTCAACCTGTTCCTCAAACATAACAGCTTCCCGTTGCAATGCCTTTTCAATTTGTTTTGCCGTCATGCCCGGAGCGGGATGCCATGTCTTCGTCTTGCGGAGCTGCTTCCCGCTCGTATCATAACCGCTCGATACGGTAATTCTGTATGCTTCCCCGCGTTTTTCAATTCTCGCCATTGTTTTTATCTCCCTTGTAAATATCTGATAATGATCGGGATAGAATCTTTTTGTATTCCATATATTTAATTTCACCGGCCTTATACTGTTCTTTTGCAAGAGAAGCGGCATATACCCATTCTTGAAAAGCCGCCGTTACCCATGGACGATTTGAAATGTTTCTGTTTTTATAAGCGTTTCGGGTTTTATAAGCTGTTCGGTATTCTTTATCAACATCTTTCAGACTTCGTTGATAACCGATTTCTTTGCAAGTTTTTCCGCTTTTTTTATCAAACACATTATTGCAGTATTTTTCAATTTTCCGGACACTAGGAGAAAAATATTTTCCGCAGTTTTCGCATTTACAGATATGTTCCCCGGCGTCTATCAATCGTGAACATATTAGACAAAGGGCGTCAAAAGGTCGTTTAACAACATAATGAAAATCAATAGAATTGCCATCTTTATATTCGGCGGTCTTTTTATCCATAATTGATGAATATATTTTGCAGTCAAATTCAAGATTTGGCAATTTACCAACATCAAAAATGCGACGCATATAAAAATACATATTCATTTCAATTATTTTCCGTTCTTCTTCGCTCGGTGCATATTTATCAAACCATTCAGCATGAGAAGCATATTTTTTTGGAAACGAAGAACCAAGCAAATATTCACCGTTAAGAAACTGAACGATCACTTCGGAAAGTCGATATAGGTAAATGCTTGAAATATATGTTGAACCGTTTATTATGTATTCAAACTGCACCGCTTTAAAGTTATTGAATGACAAAAACGATAAATCTATTCCGTCAATTTCATAATTGCAAACATCAAAATCAAAGTTTATTTCTCCCATAACAATATATCCTCCAAAATGTAGACATAATATATAGCTTAAATATAGAAATTTTATGTGTCTATTAAAATGGTTCAAAAACGGTTGATTTAAGATAAAATTCATGATAATATCGTAGCTAATGTAGACATAATACCGTAAATATACTGCATTGTCAACACAAAAAATAGAAAGAGGGTAAAAAAGATGAAAGCAAATCAGCAAATCAGACAAGCCGCAAAAGAAAAAGGAGTGTTCTTTTGGCAGATTGGAAAAGCACTTGGTGTTACAGAAACGACTATTGTGCGCAGATTGCGGGAAGAATTACCTATCGTTGAGCGGAACAAGGTATTGCAGATCATCAACGAAATTGCGGCAGAGGGGGAGACTGTACAATGACACCGAGAATGAGAACGATCGAACAAACGGCAACGGAGATAAAGGCTCTTGATCCTGAAACGGCAGTAAGTAAGAGCGCCTTGCGCCGATTGGTGCTTTCCGGGAAAATCCCGTGCGTACAAGTCGGAAATAAACGGTTGATAAACCTTGACGGCGTTCTGTCTTATCTTGGAATGAACGGCACGGAGCGGGACGCGGAAGATAATCCGATCGGCGGGATTGTCTCTATAAAGGAGTGAGCGACGGTGAAAGATTTGTTGCAGTATATTCCGATTGGGGAACAAAACGCCATTTCCACGCATAAACTGCGCGCTTTGGCGGGCTTTTCAAATAATCGAGCACTCACCATTGCTATTCACGATCTGCGCGAGAATGGATCTCTTATCTGTTCCAATACAAGAGGATATTTCATTCCGGCAACGCCGGCGGAAGCCGCTCACTTTATCCGCTCCATGTATAGTCGTATCAGAAAAATGCGTCAAGCGGTGCGGGCAATTGAGAAATATGCCGAAAACGGCGAGCGGGAAAAGTTTCAGCAAATGTTATTGTTGGATGATTAAACGAATATCCCGCTCGGAGCGGCTGCCTGTACTGTTCCGAGCGGGATAAGAGAAAGGAGCCGCCACGGTGCAGAGAGAAAAGAAAATCATATCCGGGCGGCTTTTGGAAGTTGATTTCTTTCCCGTTTTTCCGAGCGGGCGGCGTAAACCGTCCCGCTCTCCAAAATCAAAGCCGTCTACAACGGCACAAAAGCGGTATAACGACAAATGCGCTATAAAAAGCGCTGTTCGGCTCGTAAACGCCAATTTTGATAAAAACGACTATTTTATCCATCCGACATTTCAGCCGGCAAACGCACCGCAAACAGAGCAAGAAGCACGCATAGAAATGGGAAAGTATATTCGGCGGGTGCGTTATGCACGGGAAACAAAGGTTAAGCGGTTGACAAAGCAACTGAAAGAGATAAAAAAGGCGTCAACCGCTCAATCGAAAAAGGGATGTATCGAAGAGATTGTCGAGAAAATAAAAGAAGATTTGAAGAAACTGCGCGAGCCGCTCAAATATATCTATACGACAGAACAGGTTACCTATCAGAGCGGGAGATATAAAGGAAAAGCGAACTGGCACTTCCACGGCTTTTTTACCGGTGGCTTGACAAGAGAGGAAATGGAAACTGCATGGAAAGACGGAATGATCAATGCAGACCGGTATCAGCCGGAAACATTCGGGCTGGAAGCTGCTGCAAGATATATGACCAAGGCTTCAAAGGGAAAGCAGCGTTTTACAACATCAAAAAACCTCAAAAAGCCGAAAACACCGCCGCCAAAGGATCGGGCGGTCACCCGCTCGCACGCCGAGAAAATGGCGACAGAGCGGGCGGACGATCGTGAATACTGGGAACGCCGTTATAGAGGATATCGCTTTATTCGTTGCTATTCCCGCTTTAATCCGTATAACGGAAACTGGTATATTTCCGTCATTATGTATAGAACGAGCGGGACACCGCCGGAGTGGTGCGCCGATGATTGGATAACGACGGACAATAGTTGAAATTTTGCTGAGACGATCGTCTCATTATTTGGGCTTGTATTGTATAGTATCCTTTCGACGAAAAGACAGTTTTGCAGTCGACTGCAAAATAAAAAAGCCGCCCCAAGCGGGACGACCTTGTGATTGCATATAGAAGTATATCACGCGAAAAGGGAGGCGGTCAAGCGATGACGAAAGAGGAGCTTGCAAAAGCGATACAAAACGGAGAAAGTGAACGAACTGCAGAACTATGGGAAACGGTAAAGCGGTTTATAATGTACCGAGCGGGGCGATATATACGAAATGAAAATCTGTGCGCACGGTTTGGAGTGACAGAGGATGATTTTGAGCAAACCGGCTTTATTGCCCTCTGTGAAGCCATAAAAAGCTATGATGAAGGCAAGGCAAAGTTTACAACACATCTTGATTTCTATCTGAATAGTCATTTTAGAGAACTGATAGGGCTTCGCGAAAAGAGAAAAAACGCCGATCCGCTCAATAATGCAATCAGCCTTGACAAGCCAATTACAAATGATGACGGCGACGAAGTGGCGATGTATCAGATGATTCCGGACGAAGAGAGCGGGGCATTGTTTGAAAAAATAGAAAACGAGGATTACATAAAAGACTTGCGGGCGACCTTAGATAAAGCAATCGAGCGGCTGCCGAACAATCGGGAGCGGGACGCGATCACATCGAGATATTATGACGGCGAGCGGTTGGCCACCATTGGGAAGCGGTATGGTGGAAATGAGAATAAAGCACGGCAGATCATACACAGTGCGTTTCGGCATATTCGTATCAGCAAAAGCGGCGTCGAGCTGCGCCGCTTTTTAGACGAGGAGCGCTCATCAGCCGCGTATCGTGGTACCGGGTTTTCCGCATGGAAATTTTCGGGCGCTTCGTCGGTGGAACGAGCTGCGGAAAAGCTCGAACGACTAGAAAAAAGGATGGTATTTGATAGATAACTATAGTAAAAACGGATAATATGCTCTTTTTTCGCTATGATATACGCAAAAAGATTACTCAAAATTACTCACAGCCCTCCCCCCTGTAAATGTGAAAATATAGTATATCCAAGTACCGGAGGGGGAAGGTTATTTTATACGCGGGAAATTTTTCCGTGAGAGGGGGTAAAAAGAAAAAGCGGGGCGCTTTTCGGCGTCCCGCTCGATATGATACGATTATATCATTTTCGCTTTTTTGATGTTTTTTTGGGCTTTATATGCCTTTTTAAAGCGCGTTTTTGTGGCCTTTTGATATTTTTTTCATATTTGATAAAAAGCGCCTTTAAATCGTCTGTAAGCCCATTTTCTTCATCTTCTAAATTAAGACTGGCGGGGTCGAGGTTATCGCTGTACTCAATAGAGACGGTTTCGCCGGCTGTTTTGTCCCGCTCGTCAGCGGGTTGTGGTATGAAGCGCTTCATTTTAAAATCTCCTTTTGTACTTGATATGATTCGTGATGATTTAAAAATTCGTCCCGCTCGTCGGCGTGGTCTTTAAGCCACTTTCGGAGCTTTTCAATAACGGCGTCGACATCTTCTGTTGCACGGTATTGATCAGGATGTTCAAGTCGATCGACCAAACAACGGTATTGCCATGTATAATCTGACATCGTTTCAATGACAGGGAGAGTAGATGGGCGGCTGCCCGTTTTGCAAATAAGAAATTCCTTGACCGGCACTTCCACGCCGTAAAAATTCATTACTGTTCCGGGATCTGCCGGAACGGTCGCGCGCTCAATATTGGTCTTGTCGGTTTTTATCTCGGTCATCTTTCAACAACTCCTTTTTCTTGACAAGCCGGAGCGGGAGCGGTACAATATAATCGCCCCGCTCCGGCGTGGGTTTGGGCTCTATACAGCGTTTCCTTGGTCGGGTGTTGCTGTATGGGGCTTTTCTTTATGCCACGCAAAAGCGGCGGTATTTGGTCTGTACGGTGTACCGCTCGGCAAGTGCAGGCTGTTCCGCTCGAAACGCCTTTGTATCGAAGCGGGATGACTGCACGGGCTTCCATGTAACTTTGTAGCAGTCTACGCGAAGCTCTTCCTGTTCGCCCATGTGCGCCTTGATCGCGTCCTCGATGGCGCCGATCTGCGCGGCGATCTCATCGGCAAAGGCTTTCAGTTCTTTCAGCTCGCGCACCTTTGCGCTCAATTCATTTGTACTCATGTTCAACACTCCTTTGATGATTTCGTGAGCGGTTGCCGCTCGGAGCGGTTTCCTTTCACTATTGATATTATACAACTATTGCTAGCAATATACAATAGGCAGACACAACAAACTTTGCTAGCAATATACGATATATTTTTGGTATATTTGTATATTGCTAGCATATATATTTTATGATATAATTTAGATACAATGAAAGAGGTGTCTTTGTTTCCAGCCGCTCCCATGAAAGGATGATACAATGGAAAACGAAACGACCAAAAAAAGAGTCTATTCGCAAGCGCAAAACAAAGCGACGCAAAGATATATAAAAAATAATTATGATACCGTCGTTTTGCGTATACAAAAAGGGCGCAAAGCCGAAATCAAAGCCCACGCTGATGAGCGGGGAGAGAGTGTCAACGGATTTATCAACCGCGCCATAGATGAAACCATCGAGCGGGACACCGCAAACGAATGATCCGGCGAGATAGAAAAATCCCCGCTCGGCGTTTGCGTCAGTGGAGCGGGGATTTCATATATGCCTGTTTTATGGGCGTATTTGCGCTTTTTTCGCGTTTTAGCGCGATACCTATACCAAACACACACCCATACAAGCTGAAATAGGGCTGTTACAGCCCAAATAAAAAGCGATGCGTGTTTTGCGTGTGGTTATCTGCGTAAAAGAAACCACTTGACGGGCAGCGCATACTATGTCAAAATAGGAATGCAGACAAAGGAATACGAGCGGGACAATGACAAAAAGGCGGGGGGAAATAGCACATGATGCCCACCATAGAGGAAGCGCGAGAATTTTGCAAAAATAAAGCGCTGCAATGGACAAATCATGCGTTTGTCCGTTTGGCGCAGAGAAACATAAGCACAAGCGATGTGGAATATGCTATAATGAACGGGGAAATAATAGAGCTGTACCCGGATGATTATCCGTATCCGAGCTGTTTGGTGCTGTGCGTTGAAGTGAAAGGGCAACCGCTGCATGTGGTGTGCGGATTTGCGCCGGATAGATTGTGGATCATTTCAGCATATAGGCCTGATCTCGCTGAATGGGAATCCGACTACAAGACGCGAAAGGGGAAATTGAAATGAGCTGTTTTATGTGTAAAGGCACTACTGAGGAAAAAAACACCACTTTCATGGTGGATTTGGGAAATTGCATTGTCATTGTGAAAAATGTGCCCTCTCATGTCTGTACGCAATGCGGGGAAGTGTCTTATAGCGACGATGTGGCCAAGAGGCTTGAACAGATCGTAGACAGCATGAAAGCGGCTATCACAGAAATCGCTGTTGTCAATTACGCCGATCGCGTGGCATAAGAGGACTTGTCCCGCTCAAAATTTTGGTGTTTATTTGGTGTTTATTTTCGTGAAAACAAACACCAAGATATGAAAAGATATAAAAGGGATACTTGAA
>JBJEIR010000006.1:0-1529 GCA_051877215.1 Acutalibacteraceae bacterium
CGCGACAGCGTATTCCCGCTGTACCGTCTTATTTCGCACACATGCTTTGTTAGTATAACACGGCTGTTCGCTTTTGTAAAGCCAAAAACAAAAAATTTTCGGCTTTCCCTCGAAAAAAGCCCGCAAAACAGCCGTTCCTGTCTATAAAGCCCCCATGATTCCCGCATTTCTTTGATTTTACCTCTTGACAAACCGACCCGAAATGCCTATAATGGCTATTGTTCCTTTTCGGAATGAAATCAGAATATGCGCTCGTAGCTCAGCTGGATAGAGTGTTTGACTACGAATCAAAAGTTCAGGGGTTCGAATCCCTTCGGGCGCGCCAAAAAGGGAAGCATTCGTCATCAGACGGGTGCTTCCCTTTTTATGCACCGGTATGGAAGCGTACCTGCAAATACCGCGCTTAAGCGCGGTATTTGCAACTTCAGGCGGCGACAGCCGGATGAAGTATAGAATCCCTTCGGGCACGCCACGAAAAGAACCCCCATTTGTCTACGACAAGTGTGGGTTCTTTTCAACTTAATCCGTCCCTTCGGACGGGATAAATCCATCTTTGATGGCTGAAATCGCTGCGCGATGACATCTGCTTTACAGCGGGAGAAAGGACGGATTTGCTTTCATCTGCGTGAGCAGATTTTATCCGAGCTGTGTGAGGATTTCATCGCACTTGTGCGATTTCATTAAAAAATCTTTAAAAAATCTTTATGGTTATAAGATAATGATTATAAGAAGTACATTTACGACAACAACAACGGATTACGGTACAAATTGCAGGGCGATTATTACATTCCCTGCCTGGAATTACCTGCCGAAAAAGAAGAACGACATATCGGCATATGGGAACATCGGCATCTGCGGTATATCCGTGAGCATAAAAAGGTGTTCTACACCACTCTTCTGACAAACGGCAAACTGCAATCCCACCTTGCTGATGTTGAGGAACAGGCACAGGAGTTGTTTGACCGCTTAATGAAGCAACGGGCAGAGCGTGAGGGTATTACAGAAACGCTGAAAGCGAAAATATTACCTTAACCTCACAGCAGAGAAACGGAGGTGTATTTTCAACGCTCTGCTTTCCTGCCGTATCAAACCGATTGCGCAGGGCAGATAGACGGATGCGATGGATTGAGGTTATGATAAAGTTACAAAAACAGGCTTCGGCGGCAGGGAGAAATCCCTGCCGTTTTCACGCAGAATAATTCAAATTCTTTGCATTGCCCGCTTGACATAATATAGCGAAAGCGGTATAATATTAGCGATCGTTAACTTTATTGCCGGAGAAGGATGAAATCTATTGCGCACAGTAAATAAAGAAACACGCAGGATAAAAACAATTGAGATCATGGAAAAATGCTTTGACTGCTATGCGGAGAACGGATTTACCTCTGTCGGTGTAAAAGCGATTGCGGACGCCTGCGGCTGTAGTGTTGCGAACCTGTATCAGTATTTTGACAATCTCGACGACCTTATCGTCAAGTCCACCGAATACTGTATGAGTAAGGTGGAAGATGAATTTATGGCGAAAGCCC
>JBJEIR010000007.1:0-25267 GCA_051877215.1 Acutalibacteraceae bacterium
GCCCTTTTGAATGACGCGGTCAAAAAAGGCGGCGTCATGGCTTCCTCCCATGTCGGGGGATTGTCGGGCGCGTTTATTCCCGTTACGGAGGACGCCGGCATGATCGACGCCGCCCGCTGCGGTGCGCTGCAAATAGAAAAGCTCGAGGCGATGACGGCGGTTTGCTCGGTCGGGCTTGATATGATCAACATCCCCGGCGATACGCCCGCCGAAGTCATTTCCGCTATCATCGCAGATGAAGCGGCAATCGGTATGGTCAATTCAAAGACGACCGCTGTTCGCGTCATTCCCGCCATCGGGAAAACCGTCGGAGAGGAGCTGTCCTTCGGCGGCTTGCTCGGCGGCGGCCCCGTCATGCCGCTCTCTTCCTATTCTCCCGCCGGATTTATCGCGCGCGGCGGACGCATTCCCGCGCCGATGCAAAGCCTCAAAAATTGAGAAAATAACGGTAAAAGAGGACGGTGCAGAAGATGCATCGTCCTTTCTCTTAAAAAACGATTTCAATGTTTTGAAAAGAGGAGATTTTTCTATGGTATATGAGAATCTGCAAAAAATCGTTGACAGCGCCGATCGCATGGTCTTTTTCGGAGGCGCGGGCGTGTCCACCGAAAGCGGCATTCGAGACTTCCGATCGGTCGACGGCTTATATCATCAACAGTACGCCTACCCTCCGGAAACCATTTTGAGTCACTCTTTTTTTGAACAGAATCCGACTGAATTTTATCGCTTTTACCGCGAAAAAATTCTGATTGACGGCGTTTTGCCCAACGCCGCTCACAAAACGCTCGCCGCACTGGAGGCGGCCAAAAAGCTGACCGCCGTCATCACCCAAAATATCGACGGCCTGCATCAGGATGCGGGCAGTAAAACGGTATATGAACTGCACGGCTCCGCGCGGCGGCATTATTGCGTTCAATGCGGCAGAGAGTACCCTCTCGAAGCGGTCAAAGATCCGTCTGTTGCCGTACCGCACTGTGAGTGCGGCGGCATCATCCGTCCCGATGTTGTGTTATATGAAGAGCCGCTCGACGACGCGACCGTATCCGCCGCCGTCCGCGCAATACGCGAAGCGGATACGCTGATTGTCGGCGGCACCTCTCTTGTGGTTTATCCGGCGGCGGGACTGCTGCAATATTTTCACGGAAAGCACCTGGTTCTTATCAATAAAACCGCCACTTCCGCCGATGCCCGCGCAGGTCTCATTCTTCGCGAGCCGATCGGAGAAGTGCTCGGTTCTCTTATCATTCCCAAAGCCTCTCAAATGTAAAGCGTAAGACATGAGACAGCAATCCGATACGAAACAGCCGTTTTCAGCCGTTTTCACCAATCGTCCGGATTTGCTTATTCAAAAAAGCGATCAAGACTGTTTTTCAGTCGCGATCGCTTTTTTCGTTTATCAAGAAAAGAAAAGTCGACACAAAGTGTGTTCTCTTCTGCTCCCCTTTTTACCGCTCCCCTTTGAGCAGCCACTCTGCACAGCGAATGCCGTCCACCGCCGCGGACATGATGCCGCCCGCATATCCCGCGCCCTCTCCGCAAGGATACAGGCCGCGGACAGAGGACCGGCCGTCTGTTCCCCTCAAAAAGCGCACGGGAGACGAGCTGCGGGATTCCACGCCTGTCATCACCGCGTCATAGCGGTCAAATCCGCTGATCTGTCTGCCGAAAAGCGGCAATGCCGCCGCCAGAGAGTCGGCCACCGCCTGCGGAAGACACTCGCGCAGATCGGACGGCGTCACGCCCGGCAAATAAGAGGGCTGAACCTCACCGAAGGAGGTACTGCCTTTGCCGCACAGAAAATCGCCCAAAAGCTGCGCCGGCGCACGGTATCCGCCGCCACCGAGCCGAAACGCCGCGCGCTCCATTTTCTGCTGCAAAGCAATACCAGCCAACGGATGAGAGCTGTCAAAATCCGCCTGCCCGACAGAGCAGAGAAGCGCGCTGTTTGAATTGCGCGCGTCCCGCGCAAATTCACTCATGCCGTTGACGGTGATACCTTCCTCCTCCGATGCCGCCGCAATGACCACGCCGCCCGGGCACATACAAAAAGAATACACGCCTCTGCCGTTCGGCAAACGGACGGACAGCTTATAATCGGCGGCAGATAACGCGGGATGTCCCGCAAAGCGGCCGTATTGACTGCGGTCGATCATCTCACGGGGATGCTCGATGCGCACGCCGACGGAAAAAGGCTTTTGCTCCGCTTTGACACCGCGCTGCACAAGAAGCCGCATCGTGTCGCGGGCGCTGTGTCCGATCGCCAAAATCGCCGCTCGGCAGGGCAGCTCCTCCTCCCCGTTCGGCGAAGAGATTCGAAGAGCGGTTAAAGAATTATCCCGTATCATAAAATCCGTGACCCGAGAGAAAAACCTCACTTCGCCGCCCAGATTTTCTATTGTTTTTCGCAGTGAGCGAACAATATCGCACAGACGGTCGGTGCCGAGATGCGGCTTTGCCTGCCAAAGAATATCGTCCGCCGTGCCGTTTGCAGCCGCCGCCAGTTCCGAAAGCACCGCACGGCAGCGAATGTCTTTAATTCCCGTCGTCAGCTTGCCGTCGGAAAAGGTTCCGGCGCCGCCCTCGCCGAACTGTACATTGGTATCGGTGCGCAGTACCCCCGTTTTGCGAAACGCCTCGACCGCCGTCATGCGTTCCTCCACCGCTGCACCGCGCTCCAAAACAATCGGGCGCGCCCCCGCCTTTGCAAGAGTCAACGCCGCAAACAAACCGGCAGGACCGCTCCCGATGACGACCGGTCGCGCCGACAGAGTCGATTCGGTCGAAAACACATAAGAGCGCGGCTCATAAAGCATCACCTGCGCAGAATGCGCGTGCCGCACCGCTGTCTGTTCCCCTTTGTCAAGCGTAACATCAATCGTTGCCGAAAAATGAACATTGTCTTTTTTTCTCGCATCCACCGCGCGCTTTGCCAACCGACAGGAAACAATGCGCGAAACGGGGAGCCCCAGCCGTTCGGCCGCAAAAACCTTCAGCGGTTTCTTTTCATAATCAAGCGGCAGCGGCACACCGGTCATACGGATCATATCATCGCCTCCGTCATGGCCGTCGCCGCCGCGTAAGCGGACGACCACGCCCACTGCAGATTCAGTCCGCCGCACTCTCCGTCAATATCCAAGCATTCTCCGGCGGCATAAATGCGTGGATGCTTTTTAGAGCGCATCGTTCGGCTGTCAAATTCACTTGTCCGGATCCCGCCTGCGGTCACCTGTGCCGAAGAGAATCCCGCGCTGCCGAGCACAGGCAGTATAAACTGCCGAACGGTGTGCTCCAATCGGTCCAGCTCCTCATCCGTCAGTCCCGCCGCCGCGCGGGAAAACGGCTGAATCCCGGCGGCTTTCAAAAGCATTTGACCGATTCGCTTTTGAAGCAGTCCCGTCAACATATTTTCAAAGGTTCTCCCTTTCAAATCGCGCCGTGTTTCGAGCGCCTTACGCAGCTCTTCTCTGCTCAAAGCAGGCAGAAAATCGACAGACAAGGTCATATTTCCTTTCTTTTTCCGCTCCCAATCGGCGGCGGCACGCCCAAGCATCATGGCCGCCGGGCCGGAGACACCGTAATCGGCAAACAAAACCTCTCCGTTTGAACGACAGAGCACTTTTCCGTCAAGCCGCAAGGTCAGAGAAGCGTCGGTGCGCAAGCCTTTGACCGACCGAATGATGTCCGTCTCTGTTTTTATCTGTACAATCGCGGGAAAAATCGGTGTTTTTGTATGACCGATTTCTGTCAGCAGCCGATATCCGTCTGCACAGCCGCCGAGCGAAGGAGACGCCGCTCCTCCCACCGTTATCAGCACCTGCTCCGCTGTGATCGTCCCGCCGCTCGTATGCACACATACCGTTTTGGCCTGCGGCTTGAGAGCGGTCACGGTCGTATCGCACAAAACCTGTACACCAAGGGCACAAAGCTCCTCCCGCAAGCAATCCAAAACTGCTCCGGCATGGGCGCAAAGCGGATAGATCCGCCCGTTCTCCCTCACCTCGCAGCGCACCCCGACAGATTCAAAAAAAGCCATCGTCTCACGCGGAGAAAACATCGACAGTGCCGGTTCGACAAAAGCGGGATCGTGCCCGTAATAGCAATCGGAAGAAGCGCGAATATGGGAGAGATTACAGGTGCCGTTTCCGGTCGCGAGCAGTTTTTTCCCGATACGCGGCCCTTTTTCCAACAGCAGCACCCGATCGCCGCCGATGCGGCGCGCACAAACAATCGCCGCGCAAATTCCCGCGGCGCCCGCGCCGACAACGACAATAGGAACGCTTTTAAGCAATTTTTCTCCCGCCTTTCCGCATAACCGTTTCACTGTCCATCAGTATAGCATAGCATACCGCAAAAATCAACGAAGCAAAGCGGTTTCGTCCGCCGCTTTAAGCGGTATCCCGACAGAAAATCGGCATTAAAAGCGACGCAAAAATGAAAATATCATGAAATTTGCGCAAGGACTCTTCCTTTTTTCTCCAAAATACGCTATACTATAAGATAGATTTTGTATACTCTGGATTTTGTATACTCTCTGTTTGTATATTTTCATGATACGGGATCGGAAACAGTTTCTCTTTGTGTATTCCTGCCTGATTTCCGAAAGAAAAAGGAGCGGTACTGAATATGATTTGGCATCACGAAACACCACAAGCGGTTATGCTGGAACTGCAAACCGATATTGAAACGGGCCTGTCCGGTGAGGAAGCCGCCGCGCGGCTCGCAGAATACGGGCAAAATCGCTATTACGAAAAACACGACGAGCCGTTTTTGCGCCGCTTTCTCAAGCAAATGAAATCCCTGCCCACCGTGCTGCTGCTGATCGCCGCGCTTTGGCTTCTTCTGTTTGATTTGCTGACACTGTATCGGGGAGAGTCCGTATCGCTCATTCCTCCCTTCCTTGTGCTTTTTTTGCCCCCCCTCGGTCATCTGCTGTGCGCTTTATGGCAAAAGCGGGCAACCTCCCACCTGCACCGCCTGTCCAACGCGCAGAACAACAATGTGTCTGTTTTGCGCGACGGTGAATGGCAGACGGTATCCGCAGCGGATGTTGTGCGCGGGGATATTATTCGTCTGGAAGCCGGCATGATCCTGCCGGCTGACTGCCGACTGATCGAAACAGAAGATCTGCGCTGCGACGAATGTATACTGACCGGTGAGGAAGTAGAAATCGTCAAAACAGCCGATATCCTTCTCGACGGTATCACCCCGATGATGGATCGCGTCAACATGGTTTATGCCGGCTGCGGCGTGAGCCACGGAAGCGGAATTGCCGTCGCGGTCGCCACCGCTCAAAGCACGGAATACGCCGTCATGCTGAACGCCCCCGGCCGCAAAGACGCGGAACTCCCTGTTATCAGCAAGGACATCGCCGCAATGGAGCGCTTGACCTCACTGCCGATATTGCTGCTTTCTTTTGTCATTCTGATCATTTCGTTCATCCAAAATGTAGGCGATCTGTCTTCCATGGCGCAAAACGGATTTTTGGCCTCTGTTCCGACGATATTGGCCATCGCCGCCGCTGCTGTTCCCGTCGCTCTGACCACCACGGCGATGATCGCAATGGCCATGGGACTTCGCCATGTCAACGACCGCAGCGCGGATATTCGCGATCTCTCTGTGATGGGAGCGCTTTCCCGCGTATCGGTCATTTGTGCCAATAAAACGGGACTTTTGACCAGCGATGAGAAAAAGCCGGTCTCCGTTTACACGGGAGAAGAGGTCGAGCTCCTCTCCCGTATTCCGAGCGAACGCGCGCAAACCCTTATCCAAATGGCCACGCTTTGTACGGCAAATGACACACAAATGGCGGGAAAAGACAACACGCTGATCGGCAATCCGACCGAATCCGCCATCATCGAATACGCCCGTGACATCGGCATTGAGCGGCGGACACTAATGGAAGAAGCGCCCCGACTGGCCGAGATCCCCTTTGACGCACAGCGGCGCTGTATGTCCGTTGTTCATTTGGTGGCGGGACACCGCCTGATGATTTCCATGGGCGCCCCCGACGCGGTGCTCTCGTTCTGCTGCGGTTCGGTCGAAAAAGCGCAGAAGGTTGCCACAGACATGGGCGAAAGCGCTCTTCGCGTCCTCGCCGTTGCGTATAAATATGTGGATACTCTTTCAAGCGACGAGATCGACGAATCTCAGGAAAGCAATATGACCTTCGGCGGATTGATTGCTCTTGCCGACCGCCCCCGCGAGGATTCGGTAAAAGCCATCGCCGAATGTGCCAAAGGCGGAATCGTCACCGTCATGATGACCGGCGACAACCCGGCTACTGCGAAAGCCGTCGGTGAACAGCTCGGCATTCTGTACAACGATTCCCAGCTCTTAACAGGCGAAGAGCTCGCCGACATCAGCGATGAGGAGCTTCGCCAAAGCATTGGGAATTACCGCGTGTTTGCCCAAATCAGCGCCGCGGATAAGCTTCGCATTATCCGCGCATGGCAATCCCGCGGCGCGGCGGTCGCCGTCACCGGCAGCGGACTCGCCGATGTCCCTGCTTTGCAAACGGCGGAAGTCGGTTGTGCTACAGGCGCCGCCGACTGCGATATGACGCGCGATGCCTCCGATCTGACACTGCACGATAACCGTTTTTCCTCTTTGGTGGATGTAATCAGGCAATCCCGCGGCATCTACGCCAATATCCGCAAAGCAACACAATATACCCTTACCTGCGGCTTGGCGCTTCTTCTCGCGTCGCTGCTTACGCTGCTCGCGCACGGCTGTCTTCCCTTCTCACCCGCCGCGCTGGTCATATATTGGTTGATCGGTCTTGCGGCAACCGTATCGATCGGATACGAAGCAGGCGATAATCAGGCGTTAAAGGAAAAGCCGCGCCGGGGGCTCGGTCGCATGATGCCGCCGTCAGCATGGATTACGGTGCTGTGGCAGGGTGTTTTGACAGGTCTGTGCCTTTTCTTCGCTTTTGATAACGGACAAATGGGCGCATCTACGCTCGAATCGGATCCCGTACACGGTGCGACCGCTTTCGGGATGACCACCGCCTTTATCACCTTGGTTTTGTCGCGCCTGTGGCTTATGCTGACCGTGCGCAGCGCACGCGCCGGCCAAAAGCATACCGGCAACCGCATTATGCCGATTGTATTTATCGTCAGCTTTATCGTTATGGCGCTGCTGTGTATCATCGCACCGCTCAGCACACTGTTCGGTCTCACCTGCGTGCTCCCCTCCAACTGGCTGTTGGCAGTCATTCTCTCCCTGATTCCCGCTGCCGCGGAATGGGTCGTGCGTTTTGTAAATCGACTGACAAAATCGGTCAAAGAATAAAAAGAACAACTTATAAGATAAGCCGACGTATTTTACGCCGGCTTATCTTACAACAAAAAAACGGGCAGTGACCGTTTTACACATCGAATAAGAGAGGAATGGGCAGATGTTTGCTTGCATAAACAGCATGGGACTTATCGGCGTTGACGGCTTTATGATCACGGTAGAAGCGGATCTTTCAAACGGGCTTCCCGGATTTGATGTTGTCGGACTTCCCGGCTCAGCGGTGCGCGAATCCCGCGACCGTGTACGCGCCGCCATCAAAAATTGCGGTTTTACCTATCCGGTCAGCCGCATCACCATCAATCTGGCCCCGGCAGACATCCGAAAGGAAGGCTCGGTATACGACCTCCCGCTGTTGGTCGCTATTTTACAGGCCTCTTCCCAGCTGTCCGCTTCGCTTGACGATACGGCCTTTATCGGAGAGCTCTCACTGACAGGCGATGTCCGTCCCGTTCGCGGCGTACTGCCGATGGTGATCGCCGCCAGAGACGCCGGTATTCGGCGCGTCTTTTTGCCGAAGGACAACGCCGCGGAAGGCGCGGTCGTCAAGGGGATTGCTATTTATCCTATCGAGAGTGTGCCGCAGCTCATGACGCATCTGAACGGCGCTCTGCCGCTTGAGCCATGCCGATTTGACGCTCGCCTGTACCAATCGTCGTCCTCGGAAATGCCCGATTTTGCAGATGTTATGGGACAACAGGCTGCCCGCCGCGCCATGGAGATAGCCGCAGCAGGAGATCACAACCTCTTACTGATCGGCCCTCCCGGCTCCGGTAAAAGCATGATGGCCAAGCGTCTTCCCTCTATTTTGCCCGAAATGACGCCTGAGGAAGCACTGGAGACGACCAAAATCCATTCGGTCGCAGGCACTCTTCCCGGCGGGATCGGACTGCTTCGCGAGCGCCCTTTTCGCGCTCCACACCACAATATTTCTCTTGCCGGTCTGACCGGCGGCGGATCTGTCCCGCATCCCGGCGAGGTGTCCCTCGCCCATCACGGCGTCCTGTTTCTCGACGAGCTGCCGGAATTTTCCCGCACGGTCATGGAGAGCCTTCGCCAGCCGATTGAGGATGAAAAGGTCACGATTTCCCGCGTGCAGGCATCGCTGACCTATCCCTGCTCCTTTATGCTGGTAGCCGCTATGAACCCCTGTCCGTGCGGCTTTTTCGGGCATCCGACCCGACATTGCACCTGTTCCAAGACAGCGGTTCAGCAGTATTTGTCGCGCATTTCCGGCCCGCTTTTGGACCGCATTGACATTCATGTGGAAATGCCTCCCGTGGAATTTGACAAGCTCAACGCCCCCGAAAAAGCGGAATGCTCTGCGGATATCCGCGCACGGGTCAATCGGGCGCGTGCCCGTCAGCAGCAGCGCTTTGAGGGGAGCAATATTACAGGGAATGCCCATATCCCTGCCGGACAGCTGAAAGCATTTTGCCCGCTGACCGAAGGGGCCTCCAATGTTCTCAAGCAAGCTTTTGACCGCATGGGGCTATCCGCCCGCGCGTATGACCGTCTGCTCAAGGTAGCCCGTACGATTGCCGATTTGGACGCATCCGATGTTATTGATATACCGCATATCGCCGAAGCCCTGCAATACCGCAGTCTCGACCGCAAATACTGGCAGACCTGAGTTCTGCGCCTGAACGCGCATCATCCACTTAGCTTATCTCCTATTTTTAAAATAAAAAAGAGTCACAAGACCGCATGGGAAAAGAGGCGATGGTATGGCGTCCGACACCGCCTATCTGCACTTTATATTGGAGCGACTGAATGAATTGAACGATATTACCTACAGACCTATGATGGGAGAGTATATTCTCTATTATCGGGATAAGGTCATCGGAGGAATCTACGACAACCGTTTTCTTGTCAAGCCTGTAAAATCGGCAATCGCTCTTTTTCCGAACGCGTCCTATGAAGAACCGTATAAAGGCGCCAAACGCATGCTGTCGATCGACGACAGTGAGGATAAAGCGCGCATTGCCGAGCTAATCCGGGCCATCTACGATGAACTGCCGCCCACGAAAATCAAGAAGAAATAACGCCCCTGCTTTGCGGTATAAGCCCGAGTAAACAACCTGCGATGCGCAAGGTTTATCAAAAAAGCGGAAGAGCCCTGACAAAAAGGAGCTCTTCCGCTTTTTTATTCTCTTTACCCCAGTACATACAGATAAATGCTGAAAAAGTGCAAAATCGCACCGAGCAAAACAAACAGATGCCAAATCATATGAAACCAAGGACTCTGTTTTTTGCGGTAAAAGAGCGTCCCGCCCGTATACGCAATACCGCCTGCGAGCAGCAGCAGCAACCCGCGCCAATCCATCGCCTGCACCATCGGCACGACAGCGGCCACAATACACCAACCGCTGGCAATATAGCACGCCATGGAAAATTTCTTAAAGCGCTCAATGCTGATGCAGTTGAGAACAATCCCGATAATCGCCGACGCCCATACGATACCGAACAACACCCAACCGACCGCGCCGTTTAAAGTCACCAGCGTATACGGCGTATAGGTGCCCGCTATCAGAAGAAAGATCGTGCTGTGGTCAAACACGCGAAAAACCGCTTTGGCGCGTTTGTTGCTGATGGCATGATACAGGCAGGACATGGTAAACAGCAAAATGATCGCGCCGCCGTAAATGCACGCGCTGACAACCTGCCATGCATTCGCACTTCGCAGGATCATCAAAACAAGCCCCGCCGCACCGAGCAGCGCGCCGATGCCGTGTGTGACCGCGTTTCCGATTTCTTCGCCCATAGAATAAAAACTGCCAAACGGCTTTTTTGCCGCTGTACCCACCGAGCTGCCAATTGCGTTTGCCACTGATATACACGCCTCCGTTTTGACACTAGTATGCGTTTACCCAATCGAAATATGCCTTGCAAATATATTATATCAAATCATCTAGTTTTTGACAATAGATAATCTAAGAAAAAACAAAAGTTAACAGAATTTTAACAATCTATTCGTCGGTTTCTTTTAAAAATCAAAACAAACCGTATGTAAGCGGGCTTTCGCCTCCTCTTCGCACCTCTCTGTTTGATCACTCATATAATAGGCTGTTCGGTAACAGAATAAGGAAAAAATGCTTGCTTTTTTTTGAGAAGCATGCTACCATATATGTATAAACGCATTGATAAAGGAAGTAAGCGCACCCGCAACCCCTTTTCAGAGACGGTCGCCGCAGGCTGAAAGCGACCGAAGGGCTGAGTGATGCTGAAGTTCCCTTTTGAGCGGTGGCGCTGAACCGCCCGTTTGAAACAAACAAAACGGTTTTCGCAGTAGGTGTCAACGGCAGACTCCGTTATCGGTCGCAGGAGTGTTTGCTTCGGGCAAAAATCAGGGTGGTACCGCGGAGAATGATTTTCAATCGTCTTCGTCCCTATACACAGGGGCGAAGGCGATTTTTTGTATTCTCTCCGCTCTTGTTCCGTCACATCACTCACGATTTGCAGGAAAGGATTGTGCTTTTTATGAAAGAACAACTCAGAGCAATTAGAGAAAAAGCCTTTGCAGAGCTCGAAAAATTGTCCGTACAAAAAGATGTGGAAGAGTTCCGCATCCGTATGCTCGGCAAAAAAGGCGAGCTGACAGCGGTTATGCGCGGCATGGGAAATATTCCGGCCGAAGAGCGTCCGCAGATCGGGCAAATGGTCAACGAGCTGCGCTCTTCCTTGGAGGAAAAACTCAACGCGGTTGAAAAATCACTCGCTGATAAGGCAAAAAACGAACGCCTGACGCTGGAAACGGTGGACATCACCCTGCCCGGCGAACAGCGCACCGTCGGAGGCCTTCATCCACTGAACACCGTACTCGACGATCTCATTGATATTTTCCGCTCAATGGGTTTTGATGTGGTGGACGGACCCGAAGTGGAAACGGATCACTACAATTTTGAAGCACTCAATGTTCCGGCCGATCACCCCGCACGGGATATGCAGGACACCTTCTATCTGTCCGACAATCTTTTGCTTCGCACGCAGACCTCTGCGGCACAGATTCGCACAATGGAGAGCCGCAAGCCCCCTATCCGCATCATCTGCCCCGGGCGTGTGTTCCGCGCCGATGAAGTCGACGCCACTCACTCTCCGGTGTTCCATCAGGTAGAGGGGCTGGTGGTTGACAAGGGAATCACCATGTGCGATTTAAAAGGCGTTCTCGAGCAATTTGCGCATGAGATCTACGGCCCGGATACCAAGGTAAAGTTCCGGCCTTCCTTCTTCCCGTTCACCGAACCGAGTGTGGAGGTCGATGTCTCCTGCTCCGAGTGCGGCGGAAAAGGCTGCCGCGTATGCAAGGGCAGCGGCTGGATCGAAATCCTCGGCGCCGGCATGGTGCATCCGCGTGTTTTGGCGGGTTGCGGCATTGACCCGGAGGAATACAGCGGTTTTGCCTTTGGTATCGGTCTTGACCGTCTGACCACCACCCGCTATAAAATCAGCGATATCCGCCTGTTGTTTGAAAACGATGTGCGGTTTTTAAATCAATTTTAAGGAGGAGCGCACAGTATGAAGATTTCTTTGAATTGGCTTCGGCGATATGTCGACATTGATGTTCCCGTAGAGGACTTGTGCGATAAAATGGTCATGAGCGGCTTTGAAGTGGAAAGCATCGAGGATCTCAGCGCCACTATGAGCAATGTTGTTGCAGCGCGTATTCTCAAAATCGAAAAGCACCCGGACGCCGACAAGCTGCAAATTTGCCAAATGGATATCGGCGCCGATGAACCCGTTCAGATCATTACGGGCGCACAAAATGTCTTTGAAGGCGCGCTGGTGCCGGCGGCATTGCATGACTCCCACCTGCCGAACGGCATGCATATTAAAAAGGGCAAGCTCCGCGGTTTGCCCTCGAACGGCATGCTGTGTTCGGGAGAAGAGCTTTGCTTGAAGGAAGCCGACTATCCCGGAGCCGAGGTATACGGCATCCTCATTTTGAATGAAAGCTGCCCGCCCGGCACCGATATGCGCGAGGTATTGCACCTCAATGATACGGTCATTGATTTTAAAATCACGGCCAACCGCCCCGACTGTCAAAGCGTACTGGGGGTTGCGCGCGAAATCGCAGTGGCGCTTAAAAAGCCGTTTCACAGTCCCGACATCACCTATCACACCAAAGGCGGCGATATTCGGGAGCACATTGCCATTGATGTTACAGACTATGACCTTTGCCCGCGCTATCTCGGCCGCATCGTCAAAAACCTGCGCATCGCGCCCTCTCCCGACTGGATGAAGGACTGTTTGAAGGCCGCCGGTATGCGCCCCATCAACAATATCGTCGACATCACCAATTTTGTCATGCTGGAGACCGGACAGCCGATGCACGCCTTTGATCTGCGCGATATCCGAGGCGCCCACATCATTGTGCGGCGCGCCGCAGACGGCGAGCCGATGACCACGCTCGACGGCAAGGAACACACGCTGTCAAGCGAAATGCTGGTAATTGCCGACGAGCAGGCTCCTTCCTGCCTTGCCGGTATCATGGGCGGACTTGACAGCGAGATCAAGGACGACACAACAGATTTGTTCCTCGAAGCGGCCAAATTCCGCCGTGACAGCGTGCGCCGCACCGCGCGCTCCCTCGGTATGCGCACCGAATCCTCCGCCCGTTTTGAGCACGGGGTGGATATTCTGAATGTCGAATATGCGATGAACCGCGCGCTTTCTCTCATTGACGAGTTGGATGCCGGCGACATCATTGAAGGGTCAATTGATCTCCATAAATCCTTGCCTCAGCCGCGTCAACTGGTTGTCAGAGCAGAACGCATCAATGAACTGCTCGGCGTAGAAGTGCCGTTTGAGACAATGGCGGATATTTTAAACAGCCTGTCCATTGAAACCACGCTCAGCGACGGTGTTCTGACCTGCCTTGTGCCCTCTTTCCGCGATGATATCGAGGGGCGCGCCGATTTGGCAGAGGAAATCATGCGCGTGTACGGCTATGATCACATCGTCGGCACGCCGATGAACGGCAGTATTATGCGCGGGCGGAAGCTGCCGGAGCGTATCAAGACCGACCGCGTCAAGGCGCTGCTGTGTGCAAACGGCTTGCGGGAAATCACCACCTATTCCTTTATCGGCTCAAAGGCAATCGACACGCTTCGCCTGCCGCAAGACGATCCCCGCCGCCGCGCTGTTGTACTGCGCAATCCGCTCGGCGACGAATACTCTACGATGAGAACACAGCTGATTTCCAGCATGCTGACCGTTCTCTCGACCAATTACAGCCGCAAAGCCTCTGCCGTGCGACTGTTTGAAGTAAGCAAGCGCTTTATTCCGAAAGCCTTGCCGCTGACCGAACAGCCTGACGAGCTTCCGACCTTATCCATCGGTCTGTACGGAACGGACGAGAGCTTTTTCACCCTGAAAGGTCTGATCGAACAGCTTCTCTCGCTTTTCGGCGCAAAAGCAGAATTTGTCCGCTCAACAGAACCGTATTTCCACCCCGGCCGTCAGGCAAGTGCCGTAAACGGCAGCACGGCTTTTGCCGTGTTCGGCGAGCTGCACCCGGACACCGCAGAAGCGGCGGGTATCGGCACGCGGGCGTATGTTGCGGAAGTTTATCTCTCCGAGCTGTTCAAGCTCGAAAAGCAGACGGTTCTTTACCGCCCGCTTCCCCGTTTCCCGGCTGTAGAACGGGATCTCGCATTGCTGTGTGATGCGGAGCTTCCCGCCGCTGAAATCGAAAAATCCATCCGAGAAGGCGGCGGACGGCTGCTTGAAGAGGTAAAGCTTTTCGATGTTTATCAAGGCACTCAAATCGAAAAGGGTAAAAAGAGCGTCGCCTACAGCCTGTGGTTCCGCAGCAGCGAAGGTACTCTTACAGACACGGATATTGAGCCGGCACTGCGTAAGATTTTCAAAAAGCTGGAGGAAAAGGGTTGTATTCTCCGCTCTTGAAGGCACACGAATATCACAGCAAGACGGTAAATACAAAAAAACAGGCATTTTCCCCTATACGAGCAGAATAAACGCTTGCAAATCTGCGCAATATGCGGTATACTGATTTTGTATTCTTTATTTTTTATTTCTTTCTGTGAAACGGAGGTACAGGTACATGACCGGCAAAACAATGACTTTCTCCATCGGAGACGACAGAGAACTGCAAATGAAATCCATTCTGACCGAGGTATATGATGCGTTGCAGGAAAAAGGTTATAATCCGATCAATCAGCTTGTCGGTTATATCCTGTCCGAGGATCCGACCTATATCACCACCAACAAAAACGCCCGCACACTGATCCGTAAAATTGACCGGGATGAGTTGCTGCGTTCCATGGTGCGGTCCTATCTCAACAGTTAAGTTTTCCGTGCACCACCTGAGAGCGGCAGCCGGCTTTGCCCTATCTGCCGCTCTCTTCCTGTGTTATTGTGTGTCATATCAAAAAAGGAGGATTTTTTATGCCTGAAACTCCCAAAAACGGCATGCTCACCTACAAGGGCAAACCGCTTGTCCGCTGCGGCAACACCATCTATTACGGTGATCTGAGCGAAAAATGCGTGATCGTACTGCAAATCCTTTCCACCAAAACCGTCAACGGTAAAGAAATTGCCGACCGCGTATCTGTCCAGCTCCTTTCAACCGATCATGAGCTGCGTATGAAAGATCGCATTCTCAAAAAGAGCGAAAAGCAAGGACTTTACAGCGCCATGGATGTCGGTGCCATTTGGCTGGAGCGCACGCTGGCATAACAAACGCCGGCTGACAATTTGTATACGAAAACACCAAACATGAAAAAGGAAGTGTCTTCCCCCTATGCCCCGCACTGTTACTCTGCCGAGCGATGCCGTTTTGGTGCTTGGCCGCGCTGATATCCGTTCGGATGCCATCGCCTTTGATTGGACCAATTCCGGTATTCGCTTTCGATTTTGCGGAACCGCCGCTGCTGTTCATTTTGATGTTCCGGAGCGTTCTCAACGTTTATTCGTGCAACTGACCGTAGACGGTGTTTGGTCCAGGCATTGTATTTGCGCGGACAACACAACCGTATCCACGCCCTCTTTGCCAAAGGGAGAGCATACGGTCGAATGTATCCGTATCACGGAAGTGCTGGACGGAATTCCCCTTGTCATGCGGGCGCTGGAAATCGACGGCAAACTGTTATCCGCGCCGAGCTTGCCACAGCGAAAAATGGAATTTATCGGCGATTCTATCACCTGCGGCTTCGGCGTGTTGACAAAAGGAGCAGGTGAAGGCTACAAAACCGATGAGCAGGACGGCGCACACACCTATGCCGCTTTGACTGCCGCGCATTTTCAGGCGCAGGCCAATTATATCTGTATCTCCGGGCGGGGAATTCGCCGCAACTGCGATGATGTGAAAGAGCCGCTTATTCCCTCGTTTTTTATGAACACCACCGTATCCAATCCCGTTGCGTGGGATTTTGACGCATTTCAGCCGGATATTGTGGTGATCAATGCGGGCACAAACGACGCAGACGGAGAAGGCATTCCCCCCGCAGATCTCAAGCCCGCCGCATGCGACTTTTTAAAGCAGCTTCGCGCGATTTATCCAAGCGCCTGTATTCTCTGGGTTTACGGGATGATGAACACGGAGATGAACGACGTGCTTAGCCAGGCGGTTGAGGAACAGCACGACGATAAAATGCGGTATTTGTCGGTTCCGTCTGTTTTCGAATATCCCGATGAACTCGGTGCCTGCCGCCACCCCAATCTGCGCGCGCATCACCGATTTGCCGGTATATTGATTGATGCGGTTTCCGAGATGACCGGCTGGGAGAAATGAACCGTTTTTCCTTTTTCATACAAGTCAAATTCCATACGAAAGCCCTGTACAGAGTATATTCTTCCCCCTTTTTCCATAGCTGATCGACGATCGGCCGTGAGCGGAAGTATACTCTGTTTTTATTTGTCTCAAAGATATAGGCGCTGTAGATATATGTGGCACTGTCCTGCAAAGGATGTTTTTAAAAAGACAGTCGATCGGCATAGATGAAACCGCTGTTTTCTTTTAGTCGTTTTATATAAAAAAGCGTTTTGCTCCGACCGTAAAACGCCGATCATAAAAAGAGAGACTTTAAGAAAAATTGAGAGTAAAAAAGAGACCCACGCTTTAGCGCGGGTCTCTTTCAATCGGTTTATTCTTCGCTTGACGAGTCATTTTTTGATGAAGCATCTGTCTCGGTCTCTGACAAATCGGCCGATCCGTCATCCGGTGCAGACAGCGGCTCCTCTTTTTCCTTCGTTAAAACAACCGTTTCATCCTGTGACAGTCCATCTGCTGCGGTGTCTTTGGAAATTGTCTGCTGCGCCTTCGATTCAGGCACAAAGGATGTATTCGGCTGTTCCTCTTGATTTTCTACTTGCTTTTTGCGGCGCGCCACGAGCAATAAGAGAATTGCTACCGCCACCGCAACAACGAGCAGTGCCAGGCATACCCACAAAATAATATTGCGGTTCGTCCCCTGCGTTTGAATATTGCCCGTCGCAGTTGATTGATTCTGAGAAGTCGTCACCGTTATGCTGCTGGTGATAAATGTGGTTTGCACAATCCCTTGTGCATTGGTCACAGGTGCTCCGTTTGCTTCTGTGACCGTTACGGGAACGGTTACAATGGAAGTGGCCGGTGCAGCCTGTGTACCTTCACTGTTGCTGTTTGTCGGTGTCGTTGCATTCCCCTGTGAAGGGGCAGCCGTTGTGGCAGAGGGGTGGAGCGGAGCCGTTGTAGCGGGAGGGGTGACCGTAGCGGGAGATGTCACCGTACTCGGTCGCTCAAGCGAGCCGTCATCGTTGGCTATACACCCTTCCAGTATGTATACAAGGTCAAATTCCGTGGTATCATCTGCCTCCACGCCGTTGCATTCATCCATTTTCAAAGAAAAAGCGGCCGCTGTTTTTTTAAGAACTTTGAAGGTAAACTCAACCAGTTGTCCCCCGTTTTTAATGCCGCTGACCGTGACATAGACTGCTTTTAAAAATCCTCTATCAACAAAATTATTGGACATATACATGGCGCCGCGAGGAGAAGCCGAGCCCAAATCATCCGAAACATATTCCACGGCGTCATTATCATAATAGAGATAAAATGTAGCGTTGGTAAAATAGGACTCGGGAGAAATGTTGAGAGAAACCGTGATGGTATCTCCCACTTCCCCGTTTGTCGTCGTCAGCGAAAATGTGACCGGATTGGTATGTGCAGCTGCCGGCATACACATCATCACCATCAAGCAAAAAGCAATCGCACAAGCACCTAGACGCTTTGTCATTCGATATATTCGGTTTCTCATGTGCGTTCATCCTTTCGGAAATTTACAAATTTTCTGCGTATAGTTTTTATGAAAACAAAGACGGCGGTGGACACCGATGAGGATGCCACCGCCGATCCTGTTTTTTATGGTCAAACCAAAATGTTATACAGACAAGCCGGCCGCTTTATAGAGGATATAACGGACATCGGTGGTATCAATCAAGGAATCGCCGTTGACATCCGCAGCCGCTTTTTGTGCATCTGTCAGTGTCGCCTTGCCGTTGATATACCGCAAAATGATGCGTCCGTCTGTGCTGTCCGATCGACCGCTTCCGTCAACATCGCCCGCGCTGTACGGACTGGCAAACTCAAAGCGTCTGATGGTGATTTTGGATCCGTCGCCGGCTGAGCCGACGACCGCAATACGAAGGCCGGTCACAGTCAAGTTCCCGTCGTCGTCCAGCATGTCGGATGTGATATCCAAATCGGACAGCTTAACGGCACCGGTAAAGGTCTTGCCGCCTCCTTTAATATCACCCGATCCGGAATCAATGCTGTTCGGAGCAATCGCCTCACAAAGCGAAACTTCAACCGAATTGGAAATCAAGGCGACATTTGCCTGTCCGTTGATCGTCATATCGAAATACAGTGTTTGCGACAGAGGTACAGACATGCGACAACTGTAGGTCGCACTCGGCCAATAACCGTTTTTATTGCTGAGCAACAGGGCATCGCTGTCGTCATTGGTAATGCTCAGAAGCGAGGGGTCGCCCGACCAATCCTTTGCCACAAGAGAAATATATTCCTTGGGCTGCACGGAAGTAACTTTTCCCATTGCTTCCTGAAGCTGCATATAAAGCTGCTTATAATTGGCGGTCATAGCCTTGCTGTCGTTCAGAACCGTTTCCGCTTCCTTTACGATCGGCTGAATGACAGCCCACTGGTCAGTGGAATATTCCGTATTTTTGGCTTCCGAAACCAAATTGCTCAGAGCTTGCTTTTCCGTAGAGGATTGCAGAGCACTATCGCGCGCCACAATCAAAATCGAGCTGCCGACCGAACGACCCTCCGCCGCATAGACCGTTTCTCCTCCGGCGACCATCGTACTCGATCCGCCGCCGTCAAGGTTGACAGCCGTCACACAGCCAAGCGAAATCATAACCTGCGCCAATTCACGCAAGGTCAAGCCATATGTGTTTGCACTGCTGGTACCACGGCCTGCAGAACAGAAATACACATACGAACCGTCCGCCTTAACACCGATTGCCGTGCGCTGCGGATGAACCGTGCTGCCCGCAATATCGGAGGCCTTGTAAGAAATATTGTCGATATTATCCTGACCGTTTACAACGATGGGATAGTTGGCGCTCGAAACGGTCACGGCATTTTTCATGATCTCTTTTGAGGATTCCACCGTCTCCTCAGCATAAATCTGAACCTCATCGCCGACCTTCAAATTGCTCAGATATCCGTAGTTTGCAGAGGAATTCTGCGCAAAGAGCACAAACTGATTATCCGAGAAGGTGGTGCCGTATGTATTGGTATTGACGGAAACGACCTTGCCTTGCAGCGTTCCCTCTATGACCAATTCGGTATTATTGGTCTTTTCAAATACGACCTCAATACCGGGGCAATCGGATATTGTATAGGTTTTACCGCCGGCATTCGAATCAAAATAGCAAAGCGGATCCCACCAGTTTGTTCCGTTATAGCGCTTATTGATCGTGCCGATAATGGCATTTCCCTGCTCGGTGCCGTCTACATAAAAATGGTATGCGGTGCGAGACTGGACAAGGCTCATTTTACCGTCCTTGTCCATCGCCATCATCACCTGCAGATTGCTGGCGGTCGGCTCCTGTGCGGTCGGATTGGTGCGCTTTTCGCTATCTGTAACAACCTTACCGTTGGTGACAAGCATTCCCTCAAGCGTTCCGTAGTTTCCGGTTGCCATAGAGAAGAACTCACCGTTGATAGCGCCGTAAACGGTGTATCCCTCTGCTTGTGCTTTTGTATAAGAGTTTGCTACCGTCGAACCATAGCTCGGTTTCGGCTGATATGCCATCGGAATCAGCGCGTCATTATTGGGATTGAATTCCATGGTATATGCCGTTTGGCCGTTACCGCCGGTGCCGGTAAACGAGAACTTGGTATACTCCAACCCGTTCGTTACCACATAGCTGGTGCTGGACTGAATCGTGCCGATTCCGGAGATGGTCTGACCGCTTGTAAAACTGTAAGCGGAAACACCGACGGCCATGGACGATAACACCACGGCCACTGCCAACAGAATCGACAGAAGGCGTCCTGTTCGTGAGTACATACTGTTTTTCATTGATAACATCCTCCTATATAAAGCAGGCAACGCCCACTTACTATACCATTACCCGTTCATTACCCGTTTTCGGCAAGCCAAACACGGTCGATTTACAAGCTGCTGACAACAATGGCAAGCAATTTGCGCACATCAAGCGTGTTCACACGACCGTCCCCATTCAGATCGGCCGCCTTGGATTGCTCAATCGTAAAAGAGCTGCTGCCGGTGATCACTTTCAAAATCAGCCGCGCATCCGCCACACTGACATTGCCGTCTCCGTTCACATCACCCGGTTTCACATTGATCACCGGTACATCCTGAACCAAATCAAGTGTACGGACAACGACCTCTGTCCCGGCGGAACCGATGTTAAAGATACGCACGGTCGAAATGGTAAATTCACCGTTTTCATCGACAGCAGAAGCGGGAATGCAATCATACAGATCGACGACGCCGGTAAAGGTGGCACCGTTGCCGATGATGTCATCTCCGTCAAAAGAATTGTTGCCTTCAAAATACTTTTGAATTTGCACACTGCTGCCGTCGTCCAAAAGCAACACAATGCTCAATCTGCTGCCCACTGTGACATCGTAGGCGATGTGATCATCCAGCGTTGCTTTCATGCCGGTGAGCGTATTGTCGACAGCCGGCCAGTTGCCGGTCGTGTTGGTCAAGGTGTGCGAACCGTCCGCATTCAACACCGCATCAATATTCATGTTGCTGATCGAATTGGTCCATTCCGCAGCCGACGAGGGCAGCAAGGATGTACGCAGCTCTTCCGTCGGGATCGGCTCCGCCCCCTCGGAGACGGTAATCGTCACCGGCGCCGACATCGTATAGTAGGAGCCTGCGGACTTTGTAGAGGATTTATACAGTAACACCGCCGTTGCTGTTCCCTCTTTATCCGCCGTCACTTTTCCGGCAGAATAACGGAATGTGATAGCATCTCCGCCGATACGCATAACCGAGCAATTCACAGCCTGCGTTCCGAGCGCCGTCTGCCCCACAGCGGTCAGGGTCGTCGCCGTATTGGCTGCCATGGCATAATTGGCGGTCGCTTCTATCGCGCGAACATAGGTGTTGCCGTACTCCATATAGTTCGTGGTAAAGCTCTGAACGCCGCCGACAAAAGAGGTGTCGAAGCGCGCTTGATCAATATAGGTCCACGGGAAATAATTGATGCCGCGCTGAGATGCCGCCGCAAGCAGATCGGTGCGAAGCGAAGTACCGCTGTAAACAACACCGGTATTGGGATGGAAGGTGGTGTTGTATTGGGTTGTACAGCTCTTTGTCCAGTTAATAATGCTGTTTACCGTGGTGTAGTTGCTGTTGTGATTGGCAAGCAGACCCGTGGAAACACCCGGCAGCGCCGTGCGCATGCGATTGGCCTGTGTACCGTCAAACGCAATACTGACCACCTGATCCGTCATGCCGAGTTCCTTGATAATATTGGCCGTCTCCGTCACAAGCGTGCTGTCGGTATTGTTTTTGATTTCAATAATGCCGACCACATCATCGGTGGTATCCAAATACTGCAGCCATTCCCGCAGTGTGGGGATTTTTTCGGAAGAGGTATTGCCGTTCGCGTAATTGACCGTATACTGCATCAATTCATTGTATGTGCTGTTTTCAACCGTTTTGGAAGAATCGGTGCAAGAGGTCAGCGTATACAGATACTCATCGTGATACAGCACGATGACGCCGTCCGATGTCCGGCGCACATCCGTCTCGACCAAATCCGCCCCGTTTTCCACAGCGCCGCGGAAAGAGGCAATCGTATTTTGCGGATACTGCGTCATATAGCCGCGGTGGCCGACAATAAAGGGCGTGCGAATCACGGTTTTGATGCCGCTGTTAAAGCTTTCAACGGCATTCAAAAGCGCCGTATGATTCTCGCAAACAATGCCGTTGACGCCTTTGTAAATGTTCTCATAAATACCGGTGTTATCCAAATCACCGATGACCCAAACATTCATCAGGCGCTTTTGCAGATAAGCTACATTTTCTTTGCTGATATAGGCCGCGTCGGTCAGTATGGTCTTGCCGAGAGAAGAGTTGGTATCCGAAACCATATCGGCAAGCGTTTTTTCATCCGCCGCCGTCGTCAGTCTGTAATAGAGCACGCCGTAAAGAGACGGCATTTGCTGACGGGCATATTTCAAAATTTCCGTTGAATCCGACACGAGGAAGGCATCCTGCAGCGCGACCTCGCTGACAAAGCTCTTGAGAGCGGTAACCGTCGCTGTGTCCTGAATATACAGAGCCGGAATAACCTTCCCGTTGGTTTTGTTCAAAGCGTTTCCGAGAGAGGTGATAACGGTCGTGCCGTCGGGGGTCGTAACATTCAAATCTTTATTTACATAATAGAAAGTCGTGGAAGGCAGCTTGTCGCCGGACACCGAGGCAAGCACGGACGAAGAAGTCACATTGGCGATGACCGACGGCGCATCGGCCAAATCGGTCGTCGGAATATAGGTGTCATACAACGCAGGCTGTGTTTGGGTTGCGGCCGTTTCTTCGGTTACAACCACATTATCAAAGCGAACCGTCATATTGGAGGTGTTAAATCCGATGGTACCTGCTGTCAGGTACGGATAACTGGAAGAATCGGTCTCCAAAGTCTGATTGAAAACCATGCTGTCATCAATATAAAATTGAATATTGGTTCCGCGGCAAACCACCTTGAGATGATAGGTCTGATTGACCACCATCGTCTGCGACTGTGCGTTGCGAACAATCTGATAATATGTTCCGTCGGTTTTCTGAGCAGTCAGCTCATCGGTCACATTCGGGGTGGTTCGCGCCGTAACATAATAATACGGCGCATACCGTCCGCCCGACAGCGTTGTCCCGCTGATGCGGAACATCATGCTGGAGTAACGGGTACTGCTGGAAAGCGGCAGATAGTCGGCGTCAAGCACGGTATAATCCGCCTCAAATGTATAATCGCCGTAATTTTTGAGTTCATCCCCCATATAAACGACGCCTGTCTGCGCATCACTTGTATGGGCGGCGGTGATGACCAGTCCTCCGTCCTGAACGGCAATATCGGTCACGCCGGACGGGCTGGCGACAACCCATCCGTCAGGCAATGTGCCGTTTGGGGTCGCATCGAAATTTTCGCTGAAAAGGACAGCGCCCGATTCCGCCGAAAAAGACAACGTCAAACCACCGACAGCCAGCATGGTACTCAGCATGACCAGCGTCAGTATATATGACAACGCTTTTTTACAAACCTTTCTCATCACTCTTCGCCTCCCAGATCTCATATGTCCGTTTTCTATACAGGTGTTTTGCATATCGGATGCAGCAGTCTATACCACGCCATCCTATATCCTTTTTTATTCTAACGCATCTATAGGCAAAAGTCAACAGCAATTTTATATTATTTCTTTTTTTATTTGTGCATTAAGCCAATTTTGCCAGTTTCTATTCGGGTATTATGCACAAAGAAACGGTAAGAATCGGCAGTCGGATCGTATATTCCGACTGCCGATTCCCAATGGCAGCGATTGTATTTTCAGCATAGCGTGTATAAGCTCGGCAAACAAGCTCAGCCGTTTGCTGAGTCTGCGAGCTGCGCAAGCATCTCCCTTGCGGTACCGAGCGCCGACGGCGTGGAGGGACCCCCGATAATGCGGGCAAGCTCCTTTACGCGCCCCTCTTGATCAAGGGGCTGCACCATCGTAAAGGTTCTCTCCTCCTTCACCTGCTTTTCAATCAACAGATGATGATGCGCACACGCTGCAATCTGAGCAAGATGCGTCACGCAAAGAACCTGCTTTCCGCCGCTCTGTGCAAGAGAACGGAGCTGATAGCCGACCTTCGTCGCCGCGCGCCCGCTGATCCCCGCGTCAATTTCATCAAAGATGAGCGTCGGTATCTCATCGGCTGACGCCATAACCGATTTCAGTGCCAGCATCACGCGCGACAGCTCGCCGCCCGACACGATTTTGGCAAGGGATTTCGGCGGCTCGCCGGGGTTGGCGCTGATCAGAAATTCTACTTTATCGGCTCCCGTCGCCGTTAAAGCGGTCGGTTCAACGGACACCTCGAGCGAAACATGCGGCATATCCAAAAATGTCAGGCATTTTCCCACTTCACTGCAAAAAACATGAGCTGCTTTTTTGCGGGCATCGGTCAATTGCTTTGCCGCCTCCAAAAGGCGTGCTTTTTCAGCCTCAAGCTGCTGTTCCAGCTGCCGGCGCTCCTCGTCCGAGTGTTCGATTTGCATCAATTCGTTTCTGGCAGACTCGGCAAAGGCCAACACCTCTTCGGTCGTTTTTCCGTATTTTTCACATAAGCGACGGATAAGAGCCAGTCGATCCTCAACTTCTTCCAGCTCGGCCGGATCAAAATTCGGGTCATTTGCCAAATCGGAAAGCGCCCGTGCGCCGTCTCTGAACTCTGTAAGCGCATTTTCCATTTGCAGGGCAAGCTCCCGCGCCTGCGGCAAATAATGCGCCGCTTCGCGCAAAGACGCAACCGCCTGCTCCGAAAGCGACAGCGCGCCGTCTTCTTCCTCGTCCCCGTTGAGCTGCCGGTCGGCAAGCAACAGAAAGCGGCTGATTTTTTCGGCATTACGGAGCACTTCCCGCCGCGCAAGCAGGGCATCCTCCTCCCCTGCCGTCAAAGCGGCCGAATCGATCTCATCCGTCTGAAAGCGAAGCATATCAAGGCGCATCGCCTTCGCGTTTTCATCCGTGTTGAGTTTTTTGAGACGACGGTGTGTCGCACAATACGCATGGTAGATCTCCTCATACCGTGCCCGAAGCTCTTCAAGGCCTCCCAAACGGTCGAGATAGGTCAAATGGCGATCAACGGATAAGAGCGACTGATTTTCATGCTGACCGTGTATATTGACAAGAAGGCGTCCCACACTGCGCATCACCGAAGCGGTACACGGCTGTGCGCCGATATAGCAGACGCTTTTGTTTTCCGCCGAAATGCGGCGGCGAAGAAGCAGCGTTCCGTCTTCCTCCGCCGAATAGCCAAGGGCGTTTAATTGCTCGATGACCGGTGCGGTAAGCTGATCAAAAACCGCGGTTACCACGGCCTGCGAGCAACCGCTGCGCACCAAATCGCGGCTGACGCGTTCGCCGAGTACGGCGGACAACGCATCAATCAGGATAGACTTGCCGGCACCCGTTTCACCGGTGAGCACTGTCAAACCGGCTGCAAGCGAGATCTCCGCGTGCTCAATGACCGCCACATGATCAATATACAATTGTGTCAGCATGAGCGTCCCTCCCTGCTTTTATGATGTCGTTTCAGCGCACAGCAAGCTTTTCAAAGCTTTGTACCAGCTGAGCGGCATCCGCTTGTGAGCGCACAACACATATAAAGGTATCATCCCCCGCAAGCGAGCCGACCACAGCCGGGAAATGCATCGAATCGGCTGCGGCACACACCGCTCCCGCTGTTCCCGCCAAGCATTTGACAAC
>JBJEIR010000008.1:0-1508 GCA_051877215.1 Acutalibacteraceae bacterium
AATATACATCGCCGTTTTCCACCCGATAGGCATACCCTTTTTGCTCAAGATCCCGAATAATGGCAATGATCTCATCCATATTCTCCGTTGCCCGCGGATGTACGGTTGCCTCCCGCACACCGAGACCCTGCGCATCAATTTGAAATTCATGAATGTACCGCTCGGCGATCACATCATAAGTGGTGCCCTCTTCATTGGCGCGACGGATGATCTTGTCGTCGATATCGGTGAAGTTCTGTACAAAGCGAACCTCCATGCCGCGCCATTCCAGATAGCGGCGCAGCACATCGAACACGCACAGAGGACGCGCATTGCCGATATGGATATAATTGTAAACGGTCGGCCCGCAGGCATAAATGCGCAGCTTGCCTTCCTCAAGCGGGATCAGCTCTTCTTTTTGCCGTGTAAGCGTATTAAAAATTTTCACTTTTCATCATGCCTTTCTGCAAAAACGTCCTGCTGTGCCGACGCGATCAGCGCATCCAGCTGCTTTTGAAGCTGTTCAATCTGATAACCCATGCGGCAAAGCTCCTGCGAAACGGGGTCGGGGATATGAATTTGGTCAAGCTCGCTCTGCTCGATGCGGGCGCCGTTGCAGCGTACCACCCGAGCCGGCACACCGACCGCCGTGCAGTTATCGGGAATATTGTCAAGCACGACCGCTCCGGCCGCAATGCGCACATTGTTCCCGATATGGATAGGGCCGAGCACCTTGGCACCCGCGCCGACCATCACATTGTTGCCGAGAGTGGGGTGGCGTTTTCCCTTGTCTTTTCCCGTGCCGCCCAAGGTAACACCCTGATAAATCGTGCAATCGTCGCCGATTTCGGTCGTTTCCCCGATCACAACACCCGTGCCGTGGTCGATAAATAATCGCTCCCCGATTTTCGCGTCGGGATGGATTTCGATGTTGGTACGGCGCACACAGCGCTGCGATATCCATCGCGCCAAAAATCTCCAGCCATGCTGTGAGCACCACTGCGCGCGGCGGTGAGAACGCACCGCTTTGAGCCCGTTATAGAGTAAAAATATTTCCAAACCGGATCGTGCCGCCGGATCGCGGGCACGCACGGTAGCAATATCCGCTTTTAAACGGTCAAACATACCATCGCTCCTTCAAGGGCTTTCTGCCGCCTTTGACCGCTTTGTTTTTTCACTGTGCGCGTCGTCAAAAGCGTTGTTTTCTGTTGATGTATCACCATTTTACCACACGCGGGGTGTGCCTCAGTTTGTTCCGCTTTTTTCGGAAAAGCAGTGACGGAACTGCCAAAAATACTGTATTCCCGAAATACATGTCAGCACAGCCGAAATCCAAATCAAAACCTGCGAAATGACGATCGGCACCGTATACGCCGCTTCGGGCAGCGCCAAGAACGAAAGCCATGTCGCACCTGCCGCCTGCCATTCGAGCGAAAGCATCATGCCGATCACGGCGATATACTGGGCAACCGTCTTGAGCTTTCCGGAAAAGCTCGCCGCGACCACAGTGCCTTGACAGCTCGCCATCA
>JBJEIR010000009.1:0-6110 GCA_051877215.1 Acutalibacteraceae bacterium
AACGATATCGCCGTCGGTGAGCACAAGGATGATGTCCGCATCCCGTATGGTGGATAAGCGGTGAGCGATGATAAAGGAGGTTTTCCCGTGCATCATCTTGCGGAAGGCCTTTTGGGTGCGCTGCTCGGTCAGAATATCCACCGAGCTGGTCGCTTCGTCGAGGATGAGCATCGGCGCATCAAGCAGCATGGTGCGCGCAATGGTGAGAAGCTGCTTTTGACCTGCGGAGAGGTTGTCGCTGCCCTCTGCGATCGGCGTGTCATACCCTTGAGGCAGACGGCGGATAAAGTTGTGGGCGTGCGCCGCTTTGGCCGCCGCAACGATTTGTTCTTCCGTGGCGTTCGGGCAGCCGTAGGCGATATTGTCCCGCACGGTTCCCTCAAAAAGCCAAGTCTCCTGCAAGACCATACCGAAGCAGCGGCGCAGGTCATCCCGCGGAATATCGCGGATATCGGTACCGCCGAGGGTGATGCGCCCGCTGTTCGTCTCGTAAAAGCGCATCAAAAGATTGACAAGCGTCGTTTTGCCCGATCCGGTCGGCCCGACGATGGCGACGGTGGTGCCCGGCGCAACGGTCAGGCTGAAATCGCGGATGAGCGGGCGCTTTGGGGTATAGGAAAACGCCACATGTTCAAAGCGGATTTCGTACTGTGCGGGAATAAAATCGCTCTCCTTGTCGGGGGTGCTCTCCGGCTCGTCGAGCACCTCAAAGACGCGGCAGGCCGCCGCAAGAGCGAGCTGGAGCTGCATGGTGATCGAGGTGATCTCATTAAAGGGCTTTGAAAACTGCGCCGTATAGGTCAAAAAGCTGGCGATCATACCGGTGCTCAGCCCGGCAAAAATGCCGCATACGCCGACCAAAATATACGCGACATTGTTGACAAAACGGGTGGACGGATTGACGAGCGCCGAGGCAAATTGCGCGCGGTAACCGCATTCGTACAGCTCGCCGTTGAGCGCGTCAAATCGTTTTTGAGCGCCCGCTTCATATTCAAACGCCGAAACGGTCTGCTGCGCGCTGATCATCTCTTCGGCACAGCCGTTGAGAGCGCCCAGCACACGGCTTTGCTCGCGAAAGCGCCGATTGCCGTAACGGGTGATAAAAAATCCGGCAAGAAAGCACAGCGGCGTCACAAAGACCGATACAAGAGCCACGGCGGGATTGAGCATCAGCATAAAGCCGAGCGAGATCAAAATGGCAAGCATACCCGAGATAAGCTGTACGATTCCCTGATTCAGGCCGTCGGCAACGGCGTCGATATCAGCGGAAAAGCGGCTGATCATATCGCCGCGGGAATGGGTGTCAAAATATTTTACAGGCAAGCGCTGCAGCTTGGCAAACAGGGCGGTGCGAAGCTGCTGCACCGCGCGGTTGGCAACCTGCGCGGCGCACAGAGAGGTCAGATACTGAAAGACGCAGCCGCTCAAATACAAAAGCAGGATTTGGCCGCACTTTTGTATGAGCTGCGGCAAGAATTGATTGTCAAACGGCAGCATCAGATCGATCGCCTGCCCGATGAGATCGGGGACAATGAGCAGTGCAATATTGCTGCAAAGCGCCAGCAGGATGACGGCAATCAGCAGCCACTTATAGGCGCCGATGACCGAAAGCAGCCGTGTAAGCGTGTGTTTTTTCTTCATGCGCTCACCTCCTCGCCGCGTTCCTGCGAGGACACGATTTTGCGGTACAGTTCACAGGATTCCATCAATTCCTCATGAGAGCCGATGCCCGCCAGCCGGCCGTCGTCCATCACGAGAAGCATGTCGGCATGGCGAATGGCGCTGACCCGTTGAGAGATCAAAAAGACGGTGGTCGGCTCACCTTGCGCGGCGCAGCGGGCGGCAATGGCGCGGCGAAGCGCCGCATCTGTGGCGTAGTCGAGTGCGCTGGAGGCGTCGTCAAGCAGCAGGATGGGGGCGCGGCGGCACAGCGCGCGCGCAATGGCGATGCGCTGCTTTTGCCCGCCCGACAGGTTGGCTCCGCCGCGCTCGACGGGGGTGTCAAAGCCGCGCTCTTTTTCCATGATGAAATCATAGGCCTGCGCGTCTTTGGCGGCGGAGATCACATCCTCGTCAGTGGCGTCTTGCGCGCCCAGCCGGATGTTGTCGGCAACGGTTCCCGAAAAGAGCTCCACCTTTTGAGAGACGAGAGCAAAGCGGGCGCGCAGCTCGGAAACGGCGTAGTCGCGCACATCCTTGCCGTCGATCAGAATACGGCCGGACGATACATCGTAAAAGCGCATCATCAAGCGAATCAGCGTGCTTTTGCCCGTCCCCGTTCCGCCGATGATTCCGACGGTCGCGCCGTGCGGGACAGAAAAGGAAATGTCGGTCAGATCCTCTTCGCCGCTGTTGTAGGAAAAGCACACCTTTTCAAAGGTGACGGCGGGTGCGTCGGCGCTTTCGGAGATGCCGCTTCCGTTTGCAATGGCGGGGCGTGTCGCCAGCACCTCCGCGACCCGACCCGCGCTGGCATACGCTTTCGAAAAGGTGGAGATCAGATTGGCCACCACGGTCAGGGCGACGAGAATCTGGTTGACATAATTGATAAATGCAATGATCTCTCCGGTCGTCATATGTCCCGTTTCCACACGGATATTGCCGAACCACAGAATGCACACAACAGCGAGATTCATGATCAGCGTGGTGGCGGGATTGAGCAGGGCGGAGAGCCTGGCGGCGCGTATGGCGGCGTCGGTGTGCTCCTTTGTCGCAGCGTCAAAACGCTGCTTTTCTTCACGGCGGCGCGCAAAGGCGCGAATCACCCGCACGCCCGACAAGTTTTCCGACAGCACGGCGGCAAGGCGGTCGAGGCGCTTTTGCACGGTGCGGTGCAGCGGCACCGCTTTGCGCGAAACCAGCCATAAGATACACACAAAAATCGGAATGGCAATCAAAATAATCAGCGCGAGCTGCCAATCGATCATCGCCGCCATGATGACGCCGCCGATACACAAAAACGGCGCGCGGATCACAAGACGGATGAGCATGGCAACCGCATATTGCAGTTGGTTGATGTCGTTTGTCAAGCGGTTGATCAGCGACGCGGTTCCGAAGCGGTCAAGCTCCGTGCCGGAAAAGGAGAGAATGTGCGAAAACAACGCCCGCCGCAGCTCGGTGCCGAAGCCCTGAGAGGTGCGGGAGGCGACATATTGACAGACCAGCGCCGAGCAAAGTCCCACCGCTACAATGCCGAGCATGATCCCGCCCATGCGCAGCAGATAGGAAACATCGCGCGTCAGTACGCCGTTGTCGATGACCTGCGCCATCAATAACGGCAGATACAGTTCCAATATTGCTTCAAACAGCTTTGCGAGCGGACCGATGATGCAATAAGAGGTGTACGGCTTTAAAAACCGTCCGTAAGTCTTAAAAATCAAGCAATGTCACTCCGAATGTTTATTTTCAGCCGTGTCAGGATCGGCGCTGTACCGAAAATCCGACAAAGGGTCTGAGCCTGTCCTGTCGGCAGCTTACGCATTGCCGACAAGTGCAGGATATTTTTATTTTATGCTTGTGTCAAATCATATCACAGAAATAAAAATCATACAAGTGAAAATCCGTTAAAGGCTTTCTTTTTCGGCAATAAAACTACCGAAAATATGACGGTTTTGACAATCTGCCTAGGATAATAAACTCAACCCAATCCGATTCGTAATTGTGTTTGGCATTCTAATTACATTCAAAAGAAATGAATTGTTTACCCCTAAAACGCAAATTGCCTATATCGCCTATTAGAATTTTTTCATATGCAATATTATCTTTTATAGCAAATTCTAAACGCTCTTTATTTTCCAACTCAAATATTATGATGTTTATTTTATATTTTGGGTTTCTCGGGTGTGGAAAATTGCTTTTAGAAAGGACCTTTACATTGTTTTGCATTTGAATTTCTCCATCGGAATTTTCTCCATAAATTTCTCGCTCTTTCCTTATAGTAAAATATATTGCGAAGGGTATGACAATAAATGCTCCAATAAAAATTATTAGAGCTATTATACCCACTTCGTCCGGTATTTTTTTCATTAAAACATCGTTGATTGACATATTTTCATTTTCCTTCAATAGTAGAATTATAAATCGCCATTATATGAAAGAATGATGACCCTTTTACTTTATGAGGATTTCTACCACCATTTTTCATATGATATTTGAAAAACATTTTTTTCAAAAGAATGATTTTCCCAATAGCAATCAAAGCAGTAATATGCCTCATTATCGGTTCTATAATTTACACAATATTCCGGCATGCTTGCGCCACAGTCTTCGCATTTTGCTTTAGGTACATTACTTTTTTCTTCTTCCGCGTTGCAAGCTGCAAGCATTACAACCATTAAAAGACAAATAGATGTGCTCAGTAAAGCGGATACGGTTTTTCTCATTTTTATTCCTCCAAAAATAAAAAAGTGTGTGCAACCGAAGCTACACACACCGAAAAATGTATAGCTCCCATTGCTACCACACAAATTGAATTTGCAGACCTATACCAATAAGGCAAAGCATACAAAAACAGAGCATACATTTTTACCAAAACAAAAATGTATACTTCATCCATTACAAGTATAAGCCTATATTCAATTTGTGTGGTATGTTATAAGCATAGCATACTTTTTGAATTTTTACAACTATTTAAGAAATTGCTTTTGCTCCCATTGTAACTCAACCACAACACACCGCCTTTTACAATTCGCTGTTTGTAAAATTTCGGAAATATGCAATGGGATTTATACGGTGCATATCTTGACAAATGACGAAAGACATGGTAGGATGGTCGCGTTGAGGGAGTAGTCGGCGCTTCGGTGCGGTATGCCAACATACTGGCGAAAAGCCTGGTATACCTTAATTGACGAGACTTACACATGGCGTCTTGCTGTGCGCATTTCCCTCGCCTTATATCGGATTGTGAGCGGGTGCGACGGCGCGCCCGCTTTATTTTTATATTTTAATCGGTGCGGAGGAAATGACAAAATGGGAATAGGAGAACTGCTGCTGTTGGCCGTCGGGCTGTCGATGGATGCGTTTGCCGTTTCGGTGTGTAAGGGGCTGGCGATGCCCGAAATCAATTTTCGAAAGTGCGCTGTCTGCGGCGTATGGTTCGGCGGATTTCAGGCGCTGATGCCCATGATCGGCTATTTGCTCGGCGTACAGTTTGAGCGCTATATCAATGAGATTGCACCGTGGATTGCTTTTGCCCTGCTGGTGCTCATCGGCGCCAATATGATCAGAGAGTCGTTCGGAAAAGAGGAGGCGACCGATGCGGGGCTGGGTGTCAAAACCATGCTGCTCATGGCGATTGCGACCAGCATTGACGCGCTCGCGGTGGGGATCACCTTTGTCTGCGTCCCCGTGGCGGTTTTGCCTGTGGGAGCGCTTGGCAATACGGTTTTCGGGGTGCTCGTGATCGGGCTGACCACCTTTTTGATTTCCTGCATAGGCGTGAAGATCGGCAATTTGTTCGGCACCCGTTACCGCGACGGGGCGCAGCGGCTGGGTGGCGGCATTTTGATTTTAATCGGTCTGAAAATTTTGCTCAGCCATTTTGGCGTGCTGCCGTTTTAAAAAAGACCGTCTGCTCGCGTCTTTTTATAAAGCACGAAAAAACGCACCTTTGTCCGAACGGATAAAGGTGCGTTTTGGCTTGTTTCGGCAAAACGGCATTGAACGGGTGCTTTTTTGAATACCTGTGCGGTTTGCAGAATACACGATTATTCGATCACCAAGATGTCGGCAAAGCCGGTCATTTCCAGCACTTCCATGACGGCGTCGCACACGCCGACAAGCTTCATGGTGCCGATCTTGTTCATTTTCTTCTGCGCGCCGAGCAGCACGCGCAGACCGGCGGATGAAATATATTCCAGCTTGGCCATATCCAAAATGAGATCTTTGGTGTCCGCGGGCAACTCGCAAACCGTTTTTTCCAGAATGGGCGCCGTGGTGGTGTCCAGTCTGCCTTCAATTGTCAGGGTGACTGCCTCTTGATTTTTTTCGGTTTGAATGGTCATAGCAAACCTCTCCTTTTCGCTTATATTTTTTTCGTCATAGTCAGAATATTTTCACCGTTTTCGTAACGGTAAGAAAGCGTATCCATGGTTTTTTTGGCGATGAAGATG
>JBJEIR010000010.1:0-6104 GCA_051877215.1 Acutalibacteraceae bacterium
GCCATTCCCGTCGTGGATGCAGAATCGCGTCTTGTGGGCATCGTCACCGTCGACGACGCGATTGATGTTCTCGAGGAAGAAGCCACCGAGGATATCGAAAAAATGGCGGCTATCGTCCCCAGTGACAAGCCGTATCTGAAAATGTCCGTTTGGGAAATTTTTCTCAAGCGTATTCCTTGGTTGCTGCTGCTGATGATCTCCGCCACCTTTACCAGCCAGATCATTTCCGCCTATGAAAGTGCGCTGCTGACCAGCGGCATGGTGCTGCTCACCGCCTTTATTCCGATGTTGATGGACACGGCCGGAAACAGCGGCAGTCAGGCGTCTGTCACCATCATCCGCGGATTGTCCCTCGGCGATATTGAATTTCGCAATATGCCGCGTGTCATCTGGAAAGAAATCCGCATTGCCGTTTTGTGCGGCGTGTCGCTTGCCATTATCAATTTTGCCAAGCTGATGCTCATCGACCGCGTGGATATCGGTGTTGCACTGGTAATCTGCTTGACGCTGACCGTGACGGTTCTGTTCGCCAAGATCGTCGGCTGCACCTTGCCGATGTTCGCCAAAAAGCTGGGACTCGATCCGGCGGTCATGGCAAGCCCCTTTATCACCACCATTGTGGACGCGCTGTCGCTGATCGTCTATTTTCAAATCGCCTCTCATCTGCTCGGCATATGAATTGACAGGCAGCTACGCTCAAATGTTTTGCAGCACAAAAGCAACCGCCGGCTTGAAGGAACGCTTTTCCTTCAAACCGGCGGCTCTTTATTTTTTCCGGGATTTTCCGCCCGCAACCCGCAGGGCGTATTTTTTTACAGCACGACTTCGTGACCCGTGCGTGCGGACTCATATACCGCACACAGGATGCGCATCAGCTCCACCCCATCCTCGGCGGGAGCTATACAGGAAGTGCCGTTTTGAACGCAATCGACGAAATGTCCGATCTCGCCGGCAAAAGCGCCCTCGACCTCCAGCGCCGTCGGAACACAGAGCTGAACATTGGTCATGTAATGGTCAAGGTCGGTATATATTTCCGCTGTCGGATCGATTTTTGCGCCCGCTTTGGAGCCGAACAACTGGATCGAACCGGTGTCCTCCTTCAAATTGAGGCTGAAGCTGGTTTCCACATTCAGCACCGCACCGTTGTCGAAACGGATGATCGCCGTGGCCATATCCTCCACATCGCAGGCGTGCGCCCCGTTCACCTGAGAGGGCGTATACCCCGCTTTGTCCTTCACATCCGGGCGGTCAAACAATTTCTGAAAGGTGGCGCCGTATACCGACACGGCTTTCGGATTGCCAAACAGATAGCGCACAAGATCAATCACATGCACGCCCAGATCAATGAGCGGTCCGCCGCCCGAATAGCTCTTGTCGGCAAACCAGCCGCCCGGATTGCCCTTTCGGCGCAAATAGGAGGCTTTGGCATAATACAGCTCGCCGAAACGGCCGCATTGAATAAAATCGCGTATCACCTGCGAATCGTTTCCGAAGCGGCGCACAAAGCCGAGCATAAGCAGCTTTCCGCTTTTTTCGGCGGCCGCTTTCATCGCGAGCGCTTCCTCAACAGAGGTCGCCATCGGCTTTTCGCACAAAACATGCTTTCCCGCCTCCAGCGCGGCAATCGCGCAGGGAGCATGTGCGGAATTCCATGTACACACACTGACCGCGTCAAGCTCCGGGAGCGCCAGCATATCGTTCATATCCGTATACAGCCGTTCGATTCCGTAGGTCTTCCCCATCTCGCGGAGCTGTTTTTCGTTGATGTCGCAAAACGCATACAGCTCCACATTGGGATTTTGCTGATATGCGCGAATATGCGAATGCGAAATGCTCCCCACACCGATGATGCCGATTTTTACTTTTTCTTTCATAAAAAAACGACCTCCTTGCCGTCATCAACGCCGTCAAATACACGACTTATTTTGTTCAGTTTAGCACCCGCGCAAAAGCCTTGTCAAGGCTGTGCGGTACATTTCCCTCTTTTTTGGAGAAATTTGCAAAAAGCCCTTTTCTTTTTTGTCATTTCGCCATATAATAATCAGTGGACTTTTATGCTGGGAGGAACAGTTTATGAGTGCTACGCCGTCTCTTGACCATATTCACCGCGTGCATTTTGTCGGCATCGGCGGCAGCGGTATGAGCCCGCTTGCCGAAATTCTGCACGAACAGGGCTATGCCGTTACGGGATCCGATTGGGGCGAATCGGACAACGTTCACCGCCTGTGCGCTCTCGGTATTCCGATTTATAAAGGACACGCCGCCGAAAACATCGGCGACGCACAGCTTGTCGTCTATACCTCTGCCGTCAGCCGCGATAATCCCGAGCTGGTCGCCGCAGAGGAAGCCGGCGTCCCGCTGATCGAACGCGGCGCGCTGCTCGGAGAGATCACCCGCCGCTATCCCCGCACCGTTGCCGTAGCGGGCACTCACGGCAAAACGACCACCTCTTCCATGCTGTCGCAGGTTTTGCTGCAATCGGATTTTGATCCTTCGGTATTTATCGGCGGGCGCCTGCCTTTGATCAACGCCAACGGCCGCGCGGGCAAATCGGATATCATGGTGTGCGAGGCCTGCGAGTTTCAGGATCACTATCTCTCGATGCGTCCTGCAATCGGGGTCATTCTCAATGTCGACGCAGACCATCTGGAATATTTCGGCTCCCTTGAAGGTGTCATTGCCTCTTTTCGCAAGTTTGCGCAGCTTTCCTCTGTTCTGATCGTCAACGCCGACGACGAAAACACCCTAAAAGCCGTCGAGGGGCTTGATAAGCCGACGGTGACCTACGGTCTTTCCGACGGCTGCGAATGGCAAGCCAAAAATATCGTCTTGCGCGACGGCGCGTACGGCTGCTTTGACGCCTATCAAAACGGGGCGTATTTTGCGCACATTGAGCTGGGCGTGCCGGGAAAACACAACGTTTCCAACGCCCTTGCCGTGATCGCCGCCGCCGTGCTTTGCGGTGCGGATGCCGAGCAAATTGCCGGTTCTATCGGCGATTTCCACGGTGCGGGACGGCGCTTTGAATTTTTGGGAACCTTCGGCGGCGTGACCGTCGCCGACGATTACGCCCATCATCCCACCGAGATCACCGCCACCCTCACCGCCGCAAAGGCGATGGGCTACCACAAGGTATGGGCGGTTTTTCAGCCCTTCACCTTCTCGCGCACCGCGCGCCATCTCGACAGCTTTGCCAAAGCGCTCTCCCTTGCCGATACCGCGGTGGTCAGCGATATCATGGGCTCAAGGGAAACCAATCGGTGGGGCGTTCACTCCCGTCAAATCACCGATAAAATGACAAACGGGGTCTATCTCGCCGATTTCCCGGAAATTACCGACTATATCGTCGAGCACGCCCAAAAGGGCGATCTGGTCATCACGATGGGCGGCGGCAATGTATATTACTGTGCGCGGATGATCGTCGAGCGCCTCAAAGAAAAATAAACGCTCTGCTTTAAAACCGAATCGGTTCTATTCTTTCCGGCATGTCCGTTCAAAAGGACATGCCGGAATTTTTTATCAGCGCCGTTTAAAAGGGCGCTTTGCGGGGGTGAGCCGCCGCACCGCCTTCGGCGCCGAAGCCGGTATGGGGCTCTCCCCTTTTTTATTCAGAGATCTCCCCTGCCCACTTAAATGCAAATTTGGCTATGATCACCGCCAAGATTTCGTTGATGATCGCCGCCGCGGCGATCGTACCGTACACAACAGAAACAAGCGAGGAATCGATCGTCGCTAAGGTCGAACCGGCTATGCCGGTAAACAGCAGGGATACGCCCGAATGCGGCAGCAGCGTAAAGCCGAGGTATTTTGTAACCGTCGGCTGTGCTTTTGTGATTTTGCCGCCCAAGTATGCACCGCCTATTTTTCCGATTGCTCTCGAAACGATATAAATCGCCGTAAAGAGCCCCGCGCCTGCAATCAGGCGATAATCCAGCGGCATACCGAGATTGACGATCACCACAATGAGCGACAGATTGAGCAGCGGATTGTACAGCCTTAACGTTTCCTGTAATACCGTCTCGGGCACCGTATTGGCGACGACGGTGCTGAAGGCCATACCGATCAACAGGTAGTTCAGGCGGAACGACAGAAACACAAAGCGGTCAATGAGCAGTCCGCTAAGCGTTGATATACAGAGAAACAGCAGCAGCACGGCCAACCGCAGATACCGGTTTGACGCCTTTTTTATCAGGAAAGCGGCGCACACCCCCGTTGCCGCTCCGATCGCAAACGGCAGTAACACGATCCCGATAACGGCAAAAGCGGAGGTTTGCTCGCTTCCGTTGGTACCGCTCACAATAGCAATCACGGTAAAAAAAACAACCACGCCGATCACATCATCAATCGCCGCAAGGGGAATCAGCGTCTTTGTTACGGGACCGCTTGTGTGATATTCGTTGACAATAGACAAAGCAGGCGCCGGCGCAGTCGCAAGGGCGATTCCGCCGAAAATAAAAGCCAGCCAAACGGGAATGCCCGCTATGAAAAATACAGCCGCAAAAACAGCGGATACAAACAAAAAGGTCCCGATCGATTGCACAAAGGTGATCCCGATGATTTGCTTGCCGGAATCGGCAAGCTTTTTGAAAATCATGTCCCGTCCGATCATAATGCCGGCAAAGCATTCAAAAAGTTTTACCGCGACCTTGTACCACAGCGCATCGGTTATATCCTGCGTGACCACTTCGGCAAGATACGGCCCAAACACAATTCCCGCAATCAACCAGCCGAGAATAGCGGGCAGCTTGAGCTTTGCAATCAGTTTACCGCACACAAAAGCCGTACAAACGATGGCCATCACCCGAAAAATTCCTATCACCACAGCCATTTCGCCAACCTTTCTATCACCGCATCGGGATTTTGCCGAGCAGCACAAAGCTTTTCAAACGAGCCGTCAACAAGAATTCGCAACACCTTGCAATCTTCTTCTGACAGCCCCTTATCAAATGAAGCGGACAGCATTTCCCACAGACTGTCATTCTGCCCCGAAGCGTAGGAATATATTGTCTCATTCAAAGCATACTTATTAAAAATTTCATGTCGGATCATCATCTTGGAGTCAAAATACAAATACAGCAGCTCCGAGCAGACGGCTTCGCCGCCGCTCTCTAGGCACTTTCTCGCCTGCTTTTTCGCATCGGTATAGTATCTCTCATATAAAGCCAATGCAAGTGCTTGCTTGTCGGGAAAATATTTATATACGGTCTTCTTTGAAATTTTCAGGTTATCAGCCAGGGTGTCTACGGAAAACTTCAAGCCGTCCCGCCGAAGACTGTCAATAGATGCCGCCAATATCCTTTCTCTCATCCTGCCGCCCTCTTTTGTGGAAACGATTTTTTATTTTTTCGTTTCCATTATACGGTTCTCTGTACAGCTTGTCAACCGCTTGCCGACCGATTTTTCAATAAATCCTTTGGGCAAAAGCGCTTTATCGGAGGCGGCGTATCCCGATTTTACGGTGATTATATGCCTTTTTCCCCTTTTAACCATAAACAACAATCCCGAACGCGTCAGCATTCGGGATTCTTTTATCTTAGCGCCGTAAATGGCATAACCCATTTCCGTTTGCCGTTTCTCTTTTTGCTTTCTTCCCGTTCGGCCGCACAGCACGGGGACTCTATCTAGTTTGACACGACCGCATGCCGTCTCTTTTTTCAAGCGCATCGAGCAGCCCTCGGCAGCCTTCCTCCACATCCCGCCAGGCGGCATCGAAGTCGCCGGTATACCAAGGGTCGGCCACCTCGCCCGGGCGGTCGGTAAAATCCATCAGAAGATGCATCTTGCCGGCAGGGTCGCCCCCGCAAATCCGATACATATTCCGAAGATTCGCCCGATCCATGCCGATCAGCAAATCATACTGCTCATAGTCGCTTTTTTGAAGCCTGCAAGCCGTCTTGCCGGAGCAGTCGATGCCATGCTCGGCGAGTTTCCGGCGAGCGGGAGGATAGACCGGGTTGCCGATTTCCTCGGTGCTGGTGGCTGCGGACGCAATTTGAAACACCCGCTCCAATCCCGCCTTCTTTACCATATCTTTCATAACAAACTCGGCCATCGGGCTTCTGCAAATGTTGCCGTGGCACACAAAAAGAATTTTGGTCATGCTT
>JBJEIR010000011.1:0-6089 GCA_051877215.1 Acutalibacteraceae bacterium
TCAATGTCTCCCCTGTGCAATGGAGAGAGGAGTTGACAACACAGCATTCGGGGCATACCACCGCCTCCCTCTGATGAGGGAGCAGAAGGGAGAGAAAATATACCTGATTATTACCCGTTTCCGATAAATGCAGAGCGTTTTTATTCTCTCCCTCAGTCACCTGCGGTGACAGCTCCCTCATCAGAGGGAGCCAAGGGAAAGGGCTCCGCATCAATGTCTCCCCTGTGTAATGGAGAGACGGGTTGACAACACAGCATTCGGGGCATACCACCGCCTCCCCATTACACAGGAGAGAAAGTCGGTCGGTCCTTTAACAGAGCTTTTTCTTTCTCAAAGAGCAAAAAGGAGACGCTTAAATGAACAGGGATCTTAAAGACGGTTATCTAAAACCGAATAGGAATTTGGCACACAAATTCCCTGCTTGTAACAGTATAAGACAAAACTGCCCGAAGAAGAGAAAACAAACCTCTTTTTCGGGCAGTATTTTTTGGTAGTGATATTCTTTGCTGCGCAAAGAGTGATAGGATTGCCTACGGCAACCGTGATATTGAAATCTTACGATTTCAGTTATATTTTATTCGCCGTTAAACTGCCGCAGGCAATAAAACTATGCGTAGCATAATAAAACTGCTTTCGCAATATCACTCGCCAAAAGGCGAATAAAGTTGCCCAAGTGTCCTTTAGAACACTTGGGCAAAAAGCGTCTCCTTTTTGGATAGGCTCTTTTTTCTGACAGGTGTGCAGCGGGAATCAGACGATGCCCTGCGCCATCATCGCTTCGGCGACCTTCAGGAAGCCGGCGATGTTCGCACCCGCCACATAGTTGCCCTTGCAGCCGTATTTTTCGGCGGCTTCATAGGCGTTCTTGTGAATGCCGATCATGATGTTGTGCAGCTTCTCGTCCACTTCCTCAAAGGTCCAGCTCAGGCGCATGGAGTTCTGGCTCATCTCCAGAGCGGAGGTGGCGACGCCGCCCGCGTTGGCCGCTTTGCCGGGGCCGAACGGGATGTTGTTCTTGAGGAACAGCTCGGTTGCTTCCAGCGTGGAGGGCATGTTGGCGCCCTCGGCGACATACTGAACGCCGTTGTTGATCAGCGTCTGCGCGTCGTCCGCGTTCAGCTCGTTTTGCGTGGCGCAGGGAAGCGCAACATCGCACGGAACCGTCCAGATGCCCTTGCCCTCGTGATATTCGGCGTTCGGACGGTATTCGAGATATTCCTTGATGCGTCCGCGCTTGACTTCCTTGATTTCCTTAACAGCGGCGAGATCGATGCCGTCCTTGTCGTAAACCCAGCCGTTGGAGTCGCTGAGCGCGACGACCTTGCCGCCGAGCTGTTGCACCTTTTGCGTCGCATAGATGGCGACATTGCCCGAACCGGAGATGACAACCGTCTTGCCCTCAAAGCTGTCGCCCTTGACCTTCATCATTTCAGCGGTGAAATACACAAGACCGTAGCCGGTTGCTTCGGTGCGCGCGAGCGAGCCGCCGAAGGTCAGACCCTTGCCGGTCAGGACGCCTTCATAGCGGTTGGTCAGCTTCTTATACTGACCGAACATATAGCCGATCTCGCGGCCGCCGACGCCGATATCGCCCGCAGGCACATCGGTGTCCGCCCCGATGTGGCGGTACAGCTCATTCATGAAGCTCTGGCAGAAGGCCATGATCTCACGGTCGGATTTGCCCTTCGGGTCAAAGTCCGAGCCGCCCTTGCCGCCGCCGATGGGCAGGCCGGTCAGAGAATTTTTGAAAATCTGTTCAAAACCGAGGAATTTGATGATGCCCAGGTTGACCGAGGGGTGCAGGCGCAAGCCGCCCTTATACGGGCCGATGGCGCTGTTGAACTCGATGCGGAAGCCGCGGTTGACATGGGGCACGCCGTTGTCGTCCACCCACGGCACGCGGAACATGAGCTGGCGCTCCGGCTCAACAAGACGCTCGAGAAGAGCCGCCTTTTGGAACTGCGGATTGGCTTCGATGACCGGCTCAAGCGAGGTGAGAACTTCGGTCGCCGCCTGAATGAATTCTTCCTGAGCGGGGTTCTTGCGGACAAGCTCCGCAAGGACATCGGAAACATAGGACATGACAAAACAACTCCTTCTAAAATAAAATCAAAACGGACAGCACCCCTCTTAAGGGGCATACTGTCCGCACAGGACGCCCCATTGCGCCCAATCTGATGGTTTCATTATACTGGATTGTGCGGCGTTTGACAAGAGCTTTTTGCAAGTTTTTACATGAAAAATTGCAAAATTTTAAAATTGCTGTTTGTTTTTTGCTTTTTGGCAAAGCGGCATGCTTTTTAATAGGTTTTAATTGCAATTTATAAGCGCTCTATGGTATACTCATAAATAAGACGGAAAAATATCCCGGTCAAACAATAAAAGGCAACGGCGGTGAACTATGGAGAAGCTTTTGATACGCACTGCAAGGGTGATCGACCCCTCGGATACGCGCGGCGTGCAGGAGGGCTTTGTTGCCGATGTGCTGATAAATGAAGGACGCATCGAAGCGGTGGGACACGACCTTTCGGCGCAGGGTGCGCGGGTCGTGCCGGCGGCGGGTCTCGTCTGTGCACCGGGGCTGGTGGATTTGCATGTGCATCTGCGCGACCCGGGGCAAACGCACAAGGAGGATGTCTGTTCCGGCTGCCGCGCGGCGGCGGCGGGGGGCGTCACCTCGCTTTTTTGTATGCCGAACACCTCGCCTGCGCTTGACGATGCGCCGTTGATTGCCGATTTGTGTGCGCGCGCCGAGGCAGCCGATGCCAGAGTGTATCCGGTCGGTGCGGTGACAAAGGGTTTAAAGGGAGAGTGCCTGACGGATTTTGCCGCGCTAAAGGCGGCGGGGGCGGCGGCGCTGTCGGACGACGGCCGCCCCGTGCTGACCGCCGATTTGGCCGAGCGGGCGATGCGCGAGGCGGCGAAAATCGGCCTGCCGCTGATGATGCACTGTGAAGAGCTGTCGCTGGTGCGCGGCGGCCTGATGAACGAGGGCGCAGTATCGTGGCAGCTCGGTGTTCCCGGTGTGACACGCGCCGCAGAGGAAGTGGGTACGGCGCGGGAAATTGCGCTGGCGGCGGCAACCGGCTGCCCGGTGCATATTTGCCATGTCAGCACCAAAAACAGCGTCGCCATGATCCGCGCGGCGCAGAGGGACGGCGTGCGCGTCACGGGAGAGACAGCGCCGCATTATCTGATGCTGACGGATGAGGCGCTGTGTGCAAGGGATGCGGATTTTCGCATGAGTCCTCCGCTTCGCACAAGAGAGGATGTCGATGCGGTCATCGAGGGTCTGCAGGACGGCACGCTCTGCGCTGTTGCGACCGATCACGCGCCGCACACAAGAGAGGAAAAAGCCGATTTTGCCGCCGCGCCAAACGGCGCAATCGGCATGGAGACCTCCCTTGCCGTGTGTCTGACGGCGCTGGTGCATACCAATAAGCTGTCCCTGCGGCGCTTGCTGCAAGCGATGTCCTTTGCTCCTGCAAGTCTGGCGGGGATCCCCGCGGGGACGCTTGCGGTGGGAGCGGCGGCGGATCTTGTGCTGTTTGACCCGAATGAGGAATGGACGGTCGATGAGAACCGACTGCACGGAAAATCGCACAACACGCCCTTTAAAGGCATGACGCTCAAGGGAAGAGTGAGAATGACGGTTTGTGGCGGTCGGATTGTTTATACGGCGGAAAACAGGTGACTCAAAGCGGATTTTGTCAGTCAATACGGATATACTTTCCATTAGGAGGTTTTTGACTATGGGACTGGATCGGTTGGTAAATGCGGTAAAGGAGAAGCAAAATCCGACGGTGGCGGGTCTTGACCCGCGGCTGGATTATCTGCCGGATTTTTTGAAAGAGCAGGCCTACGCCGCACACGGCCGCACACTTGAAGGCGCGGCGGCGGCGGTGCTGGCATTCAACAAGGCGCTGATCGACGCGCTTTCTGACATTGTTCCCGCCGTGAAACCACAGGCGGCCTATTATGAGCTGTACGGCTGGGCGGGCATGAAAACGCTTTGCGAGACAATCGCGTATGCAAAACAAAAGGGGATGTTTGTCATCACCGACGGCAAGCGCAACGACATCGGCACAACGATGCAGGCTTATGCTGCCGCGCATCTCGGGCAAACGGATGTGGACGGCGTGCCTGCTGCACCGTTTGACGGGGATGCGCTGACGGTCAACGGCTATCTCGGCTCGGATGGTATCAAGCCGCTGCTTTCGGTTTGCAGAGAACGCGACCGCGGGATTTTTGTGCTGTGCAAGACCTCCAATCCCAGCTCGGGGGAATTGCAGGACAAGCTGCTCGACGGCGTGCCGCTGTATGCGCGCATGGGCGATCTGTGCGAAGCGTGGGGGGCGGACAGCATCGGTTCGTCCGGCTATTCGGCGGTGGGCGCAGTGGTAGGTGCGACCTATCCGGCACAGCTTGCCGAGCTGCGCGCGCGACTGCCGCACACCTATTTTCTCGTTCCCGGCTACGGGGCGCAGGGCGGCGGCGCCGCAGATGTCGCGCCTGCCTTTGACAAGGACGGTATGGGCGCAATCGTCAATTCCTCGCGCGGCATTCTCTGCGCGTGGAAAAAAGAGGGCTGTGCACCGGAGGATTTTGCAGGTGCGGCGCGGCGCGAAGCACTGCGCATGAAGCAGGACATCACATCGGTTTGGTGAGAAGGAGACAAACGATTTGAAACGATATGTACAGGAAACAGGCAAATTGATTTATAAGGCGGAGCTGGCCGCCGGCGTCTATTCGTTTACGATTCACGCCCCGCAGATTGCCGCACTGGCACAGTGCGGGCAGTTTGTGCAGGTGCAGTGCGACCCCTTTATGCTGCGGCGACCCATCTCCATCGGCGGCTTTGACGCCGATGCGGGGCTGCTTCGGTTGATTTTTGAGGTGCGCGGCAAGGGGACCGACTGGTTGGCAGGGCTGGCCGATGGACAGGCGGTGGATTTGATCGGGCCGCTCGGCCACGGCTTTCCGCTGCTTGAAAAGGATAAGCGCGCGGCGCTGGTCGGCGGCGGAATCGGCACGCCGCCGCTGCTGCCGCTTGCGCGCTATTACGGCGACAAGGCGGTTGCCGTCGCGGGCTTTCGCACCGCCTCTGCGGTGATTTTGGAGGACGATTTGAACGCGACCGGTGCAAAGACCGTCATCTGTACCGACGACGGCAGCAAGGGCTTTGCGGGTTTTACGACGCAGGCACTGGAGCAGGAGCTGCAAAACGGGTCGTTTGATGTGATTTATACCTGCGGCCCGAAAATCATGATGAAAAAAACGGCGGCGCTTGCGCAGCGCTTTGATATTCCCTGTTATGTTTCGATGGAGGAGCGCATGGCGTGCGGCATAGGGGCCTGTCTCGGCTGTGCCTGTAAAACGAAAACGGCGGACGGCGGCACGGCGATGACCCGTGTCTGTGTAAACGGCCCTGTATTTGAAGCGTCGGAGGTGGATTTCACATGACGGATATGCGTGTGACGATTGCGGGCGTGACGATGAAAAACCCGATTATTGCGGCGTCCGGCACCTTCGGTTACGGTCTGGAATACGATGAATTTTATCCCATTGAGCGGCTCGGCGGCATCTCCTGTAAGGGGACAACTCTGCATGAGCGGCAAGGCAACGAAGGGCCGCGCATTGCGGAAACGCCCGCCGGGATGCTCAACAGCGTCGGACTGCAAAACCCCGGCTCGGAAGCGTTTATCAACACCTATCTGCCGCTGCTGCGGCAAAAGGACATCACGGTCATCGCCAATATTGCGGGGCACAGCCTTGACGAATACCGCGAGGTGGCGCGCCGCGTGTCGGACGCGCAGGTCGATATGGTGGAGCTGAACATTTCCTGCCCCAATGTCAAAGAGGGCGGTATGAGCTTCGGCACCTCCTGTGACAGTGCGGCGGCGGTGACGGCGGCGGTGCGCGCGGTATGCAGCCGCCCGCTGATTGTCAAGCTGACCCCGAATGTCACCGATATCGCTTCGGTGGCGCAGGCGGTGGAGGCGGCGGGAGCAGACGCCGTTTCGCTCATCAACACCATCACCGGTATGCGCATTGATGTGCGCACCCGCCGCCCGATTCTGCATAACAAT
>JBJEIR010000012.1:0-6050 GCA_051877215.1 Acutalibacteraceae bacterium
CAGCCGACGCCGCAGGTCGGACTTCCGCATCCGTATTGCTCTCCGCGGTCAAAATACAGCTCGGAGCAAGGGCCGCAAGGACCGCTGCCATGCTCCCAGAAGTTATCCTCTTTTCCGAGGCGCACGATATGGGAGGCGTCCACGCCTACTTCATTCACCCATATATCACGCGCTTCATCATCGTCTTCATAAATCGAAATCCAGATGCGGTCTTTCGGCAGCTCCAGCACCTGTGTACAAAATTCCCATGCCCATTTTGTCGCCTCATGCTTGAAATAATCGCCGAAGCTGAAATTGCCGAGCATTTCAAAATAGGTACCGTGACGCGCCGTTTTGCCCACCCGTTCGATATCGGGCGTGCGAATACATTTTTGGCAGGTGGTCACGCGCTTGCGGGGCGGCGTCACCTCGCCGGTAAAATACTTCTTCATGGGCGCCATACCGGAGTTGATCAGCAAAAGGGATTTATCATTGTTCGGCACAAGCGAGAAGCTCGGCAAACGCAGATGTCCCTTGCTTTCAAAAAAAGACAGATATTTTTCGCGCAGATCGTTGAGTCCGGTCCATTGCATAACAGGTCATCCTTTCGTTGCTTGACGGCAAAGGAAAAAGCGGCGGAATAAAAACACCTCCGTCCCGCAATGGGACGGAGGAAACCGTGGTACCACCCAAATTGCGGCGCTCAGGAGCGCCGCCGCTTTTATTCCCTTAACGCGGGAAATACGTCGCGACTCATCGCCGCAAAGCTCCGGGATGGCTCGCTGCCTGTCCGATGATACACAAACTGCCTTTCAGCCACAACGCATCGCGCCGCGGGCAATTCTCTCTGTGTGCCGGAAAGCCGCTTAAATTCCCATCACAGCCGTCTTAATATTGATTTTAGTATATACCTTTTTCACGGGGTTTGTCAATACAAATCTTGCGTATTCTCGACAAGTCCCGCATCCAGCAGGCGATTGCAAATCTGTGCAAACACCGGCGCCGCTGTTTGTCCGGTTGTCCCTCCGTTTTCAGATAAGACCGTAATGACATATTGCGGCTTTTCCGCCGGATAAAATCCCGTAAACCAGCTCTGCACAACCTCTTTGCCGTCCTGCTCCCAACCGGTTTCCGCCGTACCCGTTTTTCCCGCCGCCGCTGCGACAGCGGGCGACGCTTCGGTCCCCGTTCCGCTTGTTACAACCGAAGCAAGCATTTTTTGCAATTTTTTTGCCGTCTCTTCCGAAAAAACGCGTTTGCCCTCCTTTTCCTTTGCACAGGTCAATGTCCCCTCTTCATTTACTTCCCCTTCATAGAGCGTCGGCTCGTGCCATATTCCTCCGTTGGCAACGGCAGCTGTCAGCGCATTGATGTGCAGCGGCGTCGCCATCAGCTCTCCCTGCCCGATGGAAAGATTGGCAAGCGCGGCGTCCGCACTCAGGGTCTGCTTAGACGGAAGCAGTGCCCGCGCGCTGCGATACCCCTGTGCCGGCTCAAACGAATCTTCAAACCCCATTGCAGACGCCGTTTCCCGCAGAGACTTTGCGCCCACCGCTTGCGCCAATTGAATAAAGTAGCAATTGCAGGAATTGGCCATTGCCTGCTCCATCGTCTGTTTTCCGTCACCCAAAAGATTATGACAGTGAAAGGTGTTTTCTCCCACCGTATAAGAGCCTGTGCAGGTATATGTCTGATCCGCACGGATTCCCTTTTCCAACGCGGCCGCCGCCGTAACGATTTTAAACACCGATCCGCAGTTATAATCCGTCAGCGCACGGTCAAGCAGAGGCGAAGCCGCGTCGGTCAGCGCATCCTCCACATTGTTCGGATCAAAAGACGGACAGCTTAAACAGGCGAGCAATTCACCGGTGTCCGGGTCGGAGATCACGACAGCGCCGCGGGATAATCCGTCCGCTGCCGCTTGCTCTGCCGCATCTTGAACCTGTGCATCAATCGTCAGGGCAATCCCGCCTGCGCAGCGCAGCAGGGTGCTTTCAAGCTGTTCCTTTCCGCTGATCACCACATTTCCGAGTGCATCTACCTGATAGGTCACAGACGCTTCTCCCGAAAAAGAAGAAAGCACCTCTTCATACCCCGCTTCAATCCCCGTCACCCCGTGCCATTCATCATCCACATACCCAATCACATGGCAGGCGCGTGAAGAGGAATAGCGAATCGGGACGGAAAGCTGCGTAATCCCCTCAGCGGGAGGAAGCCAAAAGGACAGTGCAGACACAACGGGATCGCCGCCTTGCAATCGGGACAACAAGGTCTCTGCTTCCTCCTTAGGGAGTGTATCACGAATCGCCGTCAATGCGCTTTGCTGCGGCGCAATAGCCGCTTTGATCTGTTTGTCCGCATTCACCAGCGGCTGTAAATATCGGTCATAAATCGTACCGCGTGCGACAGCGATCACCTGTCGGCGGGAGGATTGCTGTTCAGACACGGGATGCAGATCATCTTGTGTCAGCCAAAACAGGCGCGCACAAATCCCCGCAAATAAAACCAGAACAAGCGCTAAAACCACATATACGCGCTTTCGCATAAAAAATCGCCTCCCTATTGAGTATGCCCTCAAAGGGAGGCGTTCAAGCATATTATGCGGTTACGGTATCCTCTTTGCGTTCTCTTCTTAAAAACGATCCGACCGAAAGCGGTCGGTCAAAGGGCACGGATATCGGCATATCCGGGTGCGGTGCGCAGTCGATCTCTGTCCCCTCTTCATCGTATATGGCGGTCGCCGTCATGAGAAACGGCTCTTCGTGCGGCGTTAAAACATCCAGCGTTTCGCCTTTGAAAAAGCGGTTTCTTTGCCGCAGAAGAAGACGGCCGTTTTCATATCCGACCACAACGGCAGCCACCTCACAGGAGCGAATATAGCCGCCGAAGGCGTTGTTTTGCGTGGGCTGTCCAAAATAAAAGCCGGTGGAATACGGACGGTGGCTGACCTTGTTCATTTCATCCAAAATCCACGAAGGCAAAACCGCCTTTGAGGGATCGGAGCTTGATAAAACGCAGTCAATGGCATGGCGATATGCGTTGGTCACCGCCGCCACATAATAAGACGCCTTCGCCCGCCCCTCGATTTTGAAAGAGGAAATTCCCGCCTGAAGAAGTGCGGGAATATGCCCGATCATATTCAGATCGTCCGCATTGAAAAGATAGGTGGTTTGCCCGTCCTCTACCCCCGTCATTACCCGGTCCGCACGGTGAGGCTCCGCAAACTGATATTTCCATCGGCACGGTTGGGAGCAATCCCCTCTGGAAGCGTCCCTTCCTGCAAGATAATAGGAAAACATGCACCGTCCCGAAACCGCCATGCACATAGAGCCGTGCACAAATGCCTCCAGTTCAAGCTCCCTGTTTGTATGCGCGCGGATATCGGCGATCTCTTCCAGCGACAGCTCCCGTGCCAACACCACACGCGAGGCACCCATATCATACAGCATCGACGCTGTCGCGTAATTGAGAACACCGAGCTGTGTGGAAATATGCAAAGCCGTATGAGGGGCATAGCGTTTGACAAGCGGTATCAAGCCGATATCGGCGACAATCAGCGCGTCCGCACCCGCTTCTTCGACCTGCTCCAAAAAAGACGGAAGCGCAGGCAATTCGGTATTTCGAGGCAGCGTGTTACAGGTCACATAGACTTTTGCCCCATGCAGGTGCGCTTTTTTCACCGCTTCGTTCAAACCGTCTTTGTCAAAATTCCGGCAGGCCGAGCGCATGCCGAAGGCGGTACCCGCCAGGTATACGGCGTCTGCTCCGTAAAGCAGCGCCGCATCCAGCCGCTCGGCATCCCCCGCCGGAGAAAGGAGCTCCGGCACACATTTCTTATCCACCGTTTTCATCATCCGTACATACCGACGCCGTGCTCAATGCACCACGCCTCATGCTCTTCAAAGGTTTCAAAGAAGGCGGATTCGCCGGTTTCCACAATACTTGCGAAATAGTAACAATTGATAATATTTTCTTCCTCAGACGGATTGAGAACCGCATTGATTGCCTCGATTCCCGGATTGCAGATTGCTCCCGCCGGCAGACCCGGGCGTTCATAAGTATTATATGCGGTATCCACCAGCGTAATCCCGTTGACCGTCGGAATCAGCGCGGCCAAATAATCCTCTGTTGAATCAAATTGCAGGCAGGGGAACTCCGCCGTGTTGTTCAGGCGATTTAACAACACACGAGCCACACGCGGCATATCCTCCGTTTTCCCCGCCTCTTTCTGGGCGATGGACGCTTCGATGATGACCTCATTCAAGGTCTTGCCGGATGCCTTGATAGAAGCGCGGGTATCCGCATCCACACGGTTATTAAAGCCGTCGAGCATTTTACGGACAGCGGTTTCCGGAGAACCGTCTTCATAGAATTCATAGGTATCCGGGAACAAATAGCCCTCTAAAAGATAAACGCGATCCTTTCGCTCCTCTTGCGTCAGCTCGGCAATAAAATCGTAATCCTCATAATTGCCTGTCACTACCGCCGTATAGAAGTCCTTGGCCGGACAGACATTGTTTTCTTCCATCAGCTTTGCAATGGTGTCAATTGTTGCACCCTCCGGAATGGTCACCATGACAGTGTCCCGCTGTTCGGCGCTTTGCAATTCCTCCACGATGTTGCTGTATCCGAAGTTGGCGGCCAATGTATGCGTTCCCCGCTGAAAGCCGTCGGCGTGCGTCAAGCGGCAAAATACGCGGAAGAAAAACGGCTGCTCAATAATCTTTTCTTCAGCGAGTAAATTGGCGATCTGCTCTGTAGAGGCGCCTTCGGGGATATCAACATCAATCATGATCGTATCCCGTCCGAGTCCCGTGACATCCACCACGGCAATGTATCCGTAATACGCAAGAACAGAAGCGATCACCACCACAAAAACAACATAGATAATGGATTTCAAGCAGCCGACCGCTTCTTTATTCTTCTTTTTCTCTTTTTTGCTCTTTTTGTCGGAAAGCGCTTCCTCAGGCTCTTCCTCTTCTTCCGTTTCTTCCGACGGGTCGTTTTTCAGTGTCGCCTGCTTTTGGGCGATCTCCGACGCGGAAATGACGCGGGTAGCTCCTATTTCGGATTTTTCTTCCTGCAGAGTGTCCTTTGTTCCGGCATAAATAGTGACCGTCTCTTCCTCTTCCGGCATATCGGTATCGGCAACGGCGAACCGCTCGCGTGCAGACATGACCGATTTCGGCGGCTGCACCTGCTCCGCCGCTTGAGGCTCCTCTAAATTTCTATATGTACGGTCCTGTGTTTTCGGGCGCAGGCTTTCTCCGTTCTCAAGGCTGATGCGCGACGGCGAAGGGAATGTCGGAGACGGTGACGCAGGAGTCGAATAGGGCACCGTTTTATCGTCCGACGCGAGCGGCGGATTCTTTTCACCGCTGATGCTTTTCAGCTCACCGTCCAAATCCTCCAACATATGCTCCAAAAAAGCATCGCTGTCTTCAGAATGCATCTGTCTTTGATCGCTCATTATTTTCTGCCTCCTCGAGAAAATTTTTCTCTGTTCATTGAAGGGTTACCGGTATGTCGGATATATTTTTCAGTCACGATTGTTTCCACCGGACGATCAAATCGGCCGTGCGGAAGCTGACGCTCCGTACAATTGCTGTAACAAATGCCGATCACCGTTCCGCCGAAATCGGACAGATAGCGGTCGTAATAGCCTTTGCCGTAACCGAGCCGATACCCGTTTCGGTCATAGCAAAGAGCAGGTACGATACAAAGCCCTTTAGAGCGGTCAGTCAGCAAATTTTGCGGGTCTTCGGGCGGTTCCGGCACACCGAACATGCCGGGAGAAAGCTCCTCAAAGGAACGAATATAGTAAAATTCCATCCGACAGGTGCCGGGAATACAGCGCGGAACCGCCACTCTTTTGCCATCCTCCAGCGCATGCCGAATAATCGCTTTTGTATCCACTTCAATATCCGTCGAAACATAACAAAGCAGCGTATCACATTTCTTATACTGCCACAGGCGTCTGACCGACGCTTCTATCTTTTGATCCCACACACGTTTTTCCTGTTCGGGCAATTCGCGCCGCAGCTGTTTATAATGTGCCCGCAGTTTCTGTT
>JBJEIR010000013.1:0-6046 GCA_051877215.1 Acutalibacteraceae bacterium
GTCACGGCTTGACGCCGTGCCACCTCCCCTTACACAGGGGAGGCGGTGGTATGCCGCAAATTCCTTGGCTCCCTTGTGTAATAGGGAGAGAGGGATTGTTTTCTTTACGCTATTTTGCGGCGATAGAGCAATCAACCCCTCTCCCCATTACACGGTGAGGCGGTGGTACAACAGGCTTTTTCGGCGGGAAGAAGCAGCGCACAAAAATGTTTCTGTGTTAAGTGTCTTTCTTGCCCCTTTTTGGGGTTGTCGGGAACATTAAAAAAGTCGGTCGGTCGTTTTACAGTGCGTTTTTTTGACAGACTGAAAACAGGCGGCGGGAAAATCTCCCACCGCCTGTTTTGATATATCGGTTGATTTTCGCGCCGCTCAAAAAAGGGGACGCTTTCTTTGCAATCGCGCCGCGCGCTGCAAAGCGCAGGGTCACCGCTTGTCATAGGCGTTCAAAACGCCCATCAGGGAGGTTCGGATGGTATCGGAAATGTAGCGGATAACAACCTTTCGATCCTGATGCTCTCGTTCTTTGATCCAGTCGATCAGGATGCCGGCAATGGCCTCTGCGTAGAAGTTGCATAAAAATTGTCTGTATCCGTCGTCGAGCGTCTTTGCGGCAAGCTGCTCCGCCTGCTCAACGATGGAAGAAACAATATCGAACAGATCCGAAAAGAAAAAGCGTTTCAGCTCGTCCCGCCCGATGGAATCAAACGCGCAGTTGAGGATATAATTGTTCTCCTCCACATAGTCCATGACAAAGGTGATGGCCTCTTCATTGTCCACCAGCAGGTCAAAGTGCTTCACCACTTCGATTGCTTCCTGTTCAAAGGTCCATTTTAATAAGGCATAAATATCTTCAAAATGATAATAGAAGGTTTTCCTGTTCATATGGCACGCAGCAATCAGCTCGCTGACGGTGATTTTTTGAAAGGGCTTCTTTTTCATCGCCTGTTTCAAAGCCTCCGACAGCGCTTTTTTTGTATGAAAAGAGATTTCTTCGTTTTTCATTTTTCAATCCCTCCGCATTTATTATACAGCTGACCGGAAAATATTCAACGGACAATCTGTCCCATATGCGGAACAAATGCATCTGCCCGTCAGACGGCGCGCTTTGTCCGCTTATTACCCAAACCGACCGCTTTGACCGTGGGATTTTGCGGCGTATCGCGCTATCCTGAACAGGAATTACGGCAGGGGGACAAAAAGGTGAAAGGAGAGAGGCATATGCCGGAGCAATGCTATGCGGTTGTGCTGCAGACGCCGATCGGAAAGAAATACGGAACGCTCACCGCGTCGGTGTCCGGACAGCGGCTTTTCGGATGGCTGGAGCTGCTCGAGCATCGGGAACCCTTTGAAGGGATCATCGACAGCGACGGGCGGTGCACCTTTTCGGGAAAGCTCATCACGCTGCTGCGAACCATCCCGTTTACCGCGACCGGAAAGCTGACAAAGGCCGTTGTTCGGCTGCAGCTTCAGGGGGATCGCAATGTGTTTGAATTAACCGGCGTCTGCTGCGCGAACGGAGGGACCTGACAGAATGCGCGCATTGTATTCTATACTTGTCAAGCATCCCAAAAAAATTATGGTGCTGTTTTTTGTGCTGGCGGTTTGCGGAGCCGTTCTTCAAAATCTGGTGGAGGTCAATTACGACATGGCCGACTATCTTCCGCAGGACACCGCCTCCACCGTATCCATCGAGCGGATGAACGAAGAGTTTGACGGCGGCATTCCGAACGCGCGCGTCATGGTGAAGGATGTGTCCGTAGCAGAGGCGCTGGAATACAAAGAACAGCTTGAAAATTGCGAGGGAGTCAGCGAGGTCATCTGGCTGGACGATTCGGTCAGCATTTACGAGCCGCTCGAAATGGCGGACACCGATACGGTCGAAGCCTATTATAAAGACCGAACCGCGCTGTTTACCGTGACCGTGGAGGAAGAGGATACCGTCGCCACGGTGGAGCGGATTCGTGAGATGATCGGCGAGGACAACGCCATGACCGGCGACGCCGTTTCAACGGCCGTCGCCACCACGGGTACGGTGGATGAAATCCGCCTCATCAGCATATTTGCCGTTTTGTTCGTTTTGGCGGTGCTTTTGGTCACCACCGACTCGTGGGCGGAGCCGTTTGTCGTGCTGCTGGGGCTCGGGATTGCCATTCTGATCAACAGCGGCTCCAATCTGATTTTCGGCGAAATCTCCTTTGTGACCAATGCCGCCGGTTCCATTTTACAGCTGGCGGTATCGCTCGACTATTCGGTGTTCCTGATTCACCGATATGAGGAATGCCTGCAGGAGAACCCGGATAAAAAAGGCGCCATGGTGGAGGCGCTCTGCAAATCCACCTCCTCCATTGCCTCCAGCGGACTGACGACCGTTATCGGCTTTTTGGCACTGGTATTCATGCGCTTCGGCATCGGCTCGGATTTGGGACTGGCGCTTGCAAAGGGCGTTGCCATCAGCCTGATCACCGTGTTTGTTTTTATGCCGGTGCTTATCATAAGCGTCTATCCGCTGATTCGCAGGACACATCACAAAAGACTGATGCCGACCTTTCGCGGCTTCGGAAAGTTTGTCAGCCGCAGCATGATTCCGATTGCCCTTGTGTTTATTATCATCGCCGTGCCGTCTTATATGGCGTCGAATGCCAATTCGTATTATTACGGTTCTTCCAAGATATACGGGGAAAGCACCCGATACGGACAGGATACGGCGGCGATTGAGGACATCTTCGGCAAAAGCGACACCTATGTGCTGATGGTTCCAAACGGCGACATCACGGCCGAACAGCAGCTGTCCGACGCGTTGCACGAGATACCGCAGATCAAGAGCATTCTCTCCTATGTCGATACGGTAGGGGCGCAGGTTCCCAAAGAATATCTCGACGAAGACACGCTGTCTCAGCTTGTTTCCGACAGCTGTAACCGTTTTGTGCTGACGGTCACCGTCGATTATGAAGGAGAAGAGACCTTCGATTTGGTGGAGAAAATCCGTCAGACGGCGAATGCGATATATCCGAACGGCTATTATCTCGCCGGAGAGGGCGTGTCGGCCTACGATCTGATGGATACCATCACGGCAGATACCGTCAAGGTCAATCTGATTGCGATTACAGCGGTATTTGTGATTCTGCTGTTGACCATGAAGTCGGTCACACTGCCGCTTATTTTGGTGTTCACGATCGAGGCGGCCATTTGGATCAACCTCGGTGTTCCGTATTTTGCGGATTCCGTCGTCATGTACATCGCCTATCTGATCATTTCCTCGATTCAGCTCGGCGCAACGGTCGATTATGCGATTCTGTTTACCGACCGCTATTTGGAAAACAGGCGGACGATGCCCAAGCGGCAGGCGGTCGTGGAAACGGTCGGTGCCGTCATGACCTCCGTTCTCACCTCCGGCACCGTTTTGTCCGTGGTCGGCTTTCTGCTCAGCTATCTGTCCAGCCACGGCATCCTGTCACAGCTCGGTCTGTTCCTCGGGAGGGGGACCCTGCTCTCCATGACGAGCGTGCTGTTTGTGCTGCCCGGTCTGCTGTATTTGCTTGACGGGCTGATACAAAAAACCACGCTCAAGCTTCACTTTTATCATCCCAGAAGGGAGAAGAAATCCAATGAAAATGCCAAATAACCGCTTTTCAAAGCCCTCCCGCAAACGGTCGGGAGCCTTTGCCGAAAGAGCCGTGTCGCTCGTTTTGTCGGCTCTCTTGCTGTTCGGACTAACAGCCCCCGTTTTTGCCGAGGGGATGCCGTCGGAAAAGGAAGAGGTCATCTATATCAACCTGACCGCGGACGGATCGGTCAAAGAGGTATACGCCGTCAATATTTTTGAGGGGGGAGAGATCACCGATTACGGCGACTATTCTTCCTTGGAAATGCTCAACACCACGGACAAAATATCGTACAGCGGTGAGAAAATCACCTTTTCGTCCTCCGCCGACAGGGTGTATTGCAAGGGCGTTATGGCAAACCCCGCCGTTCCGTGGACGATTTTAATCCGCTATTTTTTGGACGGCACGGCGTATTCCGCCGATGAAATTGCCGGAAAAAGCGGCAAGCTGAAAATACAGCTGTGTGTTGCAAAAAATGAAGCCTGTCACGGCGATTTCTTTGACGCCTATGCGTTGCAGGCGTCGTTCACGCTCGACGCCGACAGCTGTCGGAACATCACGGCGCCCGATGCCACCGTCGCCAATGTCGGCGGCAAAAAGCAGCTTTCCTACATCATGCTGCCGGGCGAGGGCATCGACACCTTTGTCACGGCGGATGTGACGGATTTTGAGATGAGCGCCGTGTCTATAAACGGGATTCCGCTTTCGATGAATATCGAGATCGACGACAAGGAGCTTCTGGATCAGGTGACAGAGCTGACGGACGCCGTGCGGCAGGTGGATGACGGCGCCGCCGATCTGCAAGACGGCGTTTTGCAGCTGCAGGATGCCGCCGCCGACGGTTGGCAGTCCGGTGTCAACGGCCTGAACAGCGGGGCAGGGGCGCTTTCTGACGGGGTCGGTGAGCTTTATGACGGTGCCGCCGCCCTGACAAACGGTACGCAAGAGCTGAAAAACGGCTCGTTGACGCTTTATGACGGCGTGCACTCCTTAAACGACGGAATCGGGCGGATTCAGGCGGGGCTTACACAGCTCAGCGGCCGATCCGACGAGTTGAAAAACGGCTCCGCCGCCGTCGAGGAAGCGCTTGTCACCATTCAAAAGGAGCTGTCTGCCGTGTCGGCTTCGACGGAGCAGATTGACCGGCTCGTTTCGGGCTCTTTCGAAATCAAGGAGGGAATCGCTTCCTTGGCGCAGGGCATAACGGCGCTGCAAAGCAATGTTTCGTTTGCGGCGTATAAAGCCGCCATGCAGCAAAACGGGTTGGACATCGACGCGCTGCAAACCGCCGACGATCAGACGATTCAGACGCTGTCCGTTCAGACGGATGACTTGCGCAAGCAAGCGGAGGAATTGAACGGTCAAATCGCCTATCTTGAGCAGACAGGCGGCGATCCGGCACAGATAGAGCAGCTCAAGGCTTATGCCGAACAGCTGCAGGCGTCTGCACGGCAGCTTGCCGAAATCAAGGAGCTGCTGGAGGGCAACCGTGCGGCCATAGGCGGCACGGAGGTGTATTTGACACAGATAAACGGTAGCCTTGCGCAGCTTGCCGCGGGCGTAAGCGAGCTGCAGGACAGCTATGCCGAGCTGGATGCCGGCATCTGTTCGCTTGCGGCGGAGATGAAGGCCCTGCTTGTCAACCTGACTGCTCTGAAAAGCGGAGTGGACACGCTTGTTACGGAATACAAAAAGCTGGACGACGGTATCGGGGAGTACACAGACGGCGTGGCGCAGGTCGCCGCCGGATATACCGAGCTGGTCACCGGTGCGGGCTCTCTGCTTGCGGGAAGCCGTGACCTGAAAAACGGAACCGCCGCGCTTTCCGACAAGACGGCAGAGCTTTATGACGGCGTCGCACAGCTGGTAACGGCGACGGGCACGCTCCGAGACGGCACGGGAGAGCTGGCACAGGGTACCGCAGAGCTGCTTGAGGGCATGGCACAGCTCGGCGACGGTGCTGCCGAGCTGAAGGACGGCACTGCGGAGATGCGCTCTGAGACCGAGGGGCTCGATGAGCGAGTGTCCGCTCAGATCGACGAGATGATTAAGAGCGTGACGGGCGGTGATATAGAGGTTACCTCCTTTGTCAGTGAAAAAAACACCAACATAACCTCCGTCCAATTTGTGATTCAGACGCAGGCCGTTGAAATGGCGGAGACGGAAGCTGTCGCGCCGGTCGAAAAAGAGACGCTGACCTTCTGGCAGAAAATTCTGAGGCTGTTCGGTCTGTATTGACGGCGTACAGCGGCGGCTTTGCGCCATTTTGCGGGGATAGAGCAATCAACCCCTCTCCCCATTACACGGTGAGGCGGTGGTGCGGCGTCGTTTTCCTCGGCTCCCTCTGATGAGGGAGCTGTCACCGCAGGTGACTGAGGGAGAGAATAACAACATTCTGTATTCATCGGAAATAAGTAATAATCAGGTATATTTTCTCTCCCTCC
>JBJEIR010000014.1:0-5975 GCA_051877215.1 Acutalibacteraceae bacterium
GGGAGGCGGTGGTATGCCACAAAATCCTTTTACAGCGCGTTTTTTGACAAGCTGTGACAATTGACAAATCGTTTGCGATTTGTCAATTGTCTGCGTCCCGTTGTCCCTGTAATACGGACAGCGGGACTTTTTTATCGCCGCCTGTGTACCCGCATAAAATGCGCCGCGCGCTCATATGCTGATAGCGGCCGAATCTCTTTCGCACCAATCGGTGTGCGTACCGATTTCCCGCTTTTTCGGCAAATCGTTTGCACAACGCACCCGCATTTTCCGCCCCCGATCGGCGGCAAGCATAAGGAGAGTGGACGACATGACAGATGATAAGCTGCTGCCCCATCAGCTGATGCTCGATGACCGACGCCGCCTGACTGTATCCGGCGTTTCGGATGTGGACAGCTTTGACGATACGGCGGTTGTGGTCTATACCTCGCTCGGAGAGCTGACCGTGCGCGGCTCACAGCTTCACATCAGCCGCCTGAATGTGGATACGGGCGAGCTGGCGGTGGAGGGCTCGGTCAGCTCGCTTGAATATGCCGAACTGCGTCAAAAATCCAAAGGACTGCTCGGAAAATTGTTCAAGTAAGGCGGGAAACAGCATGGTTTTTACCAACGGGGAGCAGCTGTACGATCTGTTTTTGTACGCCGGCTTCGGTTTTTTGTTGTGTCTTTATAACGATCTGTTTCGGATTCGGCGGCGCGTTTCCCGCCCCCGGCCGATCGCGCTTTTCTGTCAGGATGTGTTTTTGTGCGTCAGCGCCTTTTTGATGCTGTTTTTATTCTCGCTGACAACCGGCGGCGCACAGTTTCGCCTGCTGCCGCTGCTGAGCGGTGTGGGAGGCTTTGTCGTCGCGCGCCTGACCGTCAGCCGCCTGTTGATGCCGGCGGCAAACGCCGTCATCCGTTTTGGCCGACGCTGTACAAAAGGTCTGCGCCGCGCGGGCAGCGCGCTGCTGCGCCCTTTGAAAAGCGCCCTGTGCAAAGCGGCGTCGTTTTTTTGCGAAAAAGTGAGAAAAACGGCGAAAAAAGTACCTTTTTTTTCAAAAAAGGGCTTGCAAGGACAGGAAAAGATAGTGTATAATCAAAATCGGGAGTAACTATCTAATCGGTTAAAAATACATTGAAAGCGGCGGCTTCGCTGTTGACCCGCCAAACGGTATGCTGCCTTGCTGCTGCGCCGACTCCGCCGCGGCGGTTTTTTCGCCGCTGTGTCAAACGGTTCCGTCGGCTGTACTTCTCCCGACAAGTGGTTTGCCGTTGTACGGTTGCGTCCCTCATGACAGGCAATCGTACGCTCTCACCGCTTTATCACAAAATGCAGAAGGGTTTTCCGCTATGATGAAGACAAAACTGGGGAAAAAACAGAATATTTTTCTTCGCATTGCTTTGGCGGCCTTTTTGGCATGGATGGTCATATCTCTTGTCCAGCTTCAGATCGACATCGGCAGCAAGCGCAGTGTTTTGGACGATTTGAACACACAAATTGCCAATCAGCAGCGCACCAATGAAGAGCTCGCCAACGAAAACGCCAACGACGATTTATATCTCGATCAGCAGGCCCGTAACCGGGGACTTGCCAAGCCGGGCGAAAGCATCTATAAAGAGGTGCCCGGCAGCTGAGCCTGCCGCGCTTCTCGGACAAACAGTCTGACCGCCTGTACAACACGGTACGGCGCACAGAAGGCTGCCGCTGTTCGGCGGCCTATACCAATTATTTTATATCATCAGGCGACAGTAGGAGGATTTGGAAGCAGTGCAATTTGAGGTTGGATCGGTTTTAGAAGGAAAAATCACAGGTATCACGAAATTCGGCGCGTTTGTCGAATTGGAGCCGGGCACGACCGGCATGGTACATATCTCCGAGGTGGCGAACACCTATGTCAAGGAGATCCGCGATCATGTCACCGAAGGGCAGACTGTCAAGGTCAAGGTGCTCAGTGTGGGCGATGACGGAAAAATCAGTTTGTCCATCAAGAAAGCACTGCCGCCTGCCCCGCGTGAGCCTCGCCAGCCCGCCCGTTCCCCCGGCCGTCCCGGCGGATTCGAATGGCAGTCGGCGTCGAGCCGCCGTTCGGGGAGCGAAAGCTTTGAGGATATGATGTCGCGCTTTAAGCAAACGAGCGACGAAAAAATGTCCGACCTCAAGCGCTCGATGGACGGCAAGCACGGCGGCTTTTCCCGCAGGAATTCGAAGCAGCAACAACAGCCGTAATCCTTATTTCCGTTTACGGGAACCGTTTTTCGGGCGGCTTCAAGCCGTTTTTGTAAAACGGTTCTTTTTTCATATCTCTCGTGTCTTATTCCATCCGAAGGAGCAACCGAACATGTCTTTACTGCGTATACAAAACGCCATGCTGATCCCCGCGGACAGTCCCGTCATCGAAAATGGCTTTATGGATATTGAAAACGGAATTATCACAGCCATCGGCCCTATGTCCGACGCGCATCCCGTCGAGGGAGAGCTCTTCGACGCCCGCGGTGCGCGCATCATGCCGGGAATGATTGACGCCCACTGCCACCTCGGTATGTGGGAGGACGGCCTTGACTTTGAAGGGGACGACGGCAACGAGGACACCGATCCCGCCACGCCGCAGCTGCGCGCCGTCGACGCGATCAATCCGCTTGACCGCTGCTTTAAAGAGGCGCGGGAAGCGGGCGTGACCGCCGTCGTCACGGGTCCCGGAAGCGCCAACCCCATCGGCGGCCAGCTCTGTGCGCTGAAAACGGCAGGCATATGCACCGATGACATGATTCTCAAAGCCCCCGTTGCCATGAAAATGGCACTCGGGGAGAACCCCAAAAACACCTATCACAGCAAAAATCAGGCGCCGGTGACCCGTATGGCGACCGCCGCCATCATTCGCGAGCAGCTTCGTCTTGCACAGCAATATGACCGCCAGCTCACCCTCTCCCAAACGGAGGAGGACGCCGACGAGCCGGATTACGACGCAAAAAGTGAAGCGCTGCTGCCGGTCATCCGCGGCGAGCTTCCCGTTCATTTTCACGCCCACCGTTTGGATGACATCCTCACCGCGCGGCGCATCGCGCGGGAATTTTCTCTGCGCTATGTCATCGTGCACGGCACGGAAGCCCATTTGGCCGCAGAGCTGTTTGCGGCCGAACAGACCGACATCCTATGCGGCCCGTTTTTATCCGACCGCTCCAAACCGGAGCTGCGCGAGCTGACGCCGCAAAACCCCGCCATTCTTCAAAAAGCCGGCGTGCGCATCGCCATCGTCACCGATCACCCCGTCATTCCGCTGCCTTATCTCGGCGTATGCGCGGGATTGGCCGTGCGCGAAGGGCTGCCTTATGAAGAGGCGATTAAAGCGGTCACCATCCATCCCGCGCGCATCGTCGGCATCGACGACCGCGTCGGTTCGCTGACCGTCGGAAAAGATGCGGACCTTGTGCTGTTTGACGGCGATCCGTTTGCCGTTTCCGAAAAGCCGCGTGCCGTGATGATAAACGGGCAATGGGTCAAGGCGCCGTTTTGACCCATTGGAACCTACCGTCATAAAAGGAGCGATTGCTCATGAGAGAGCTTTCTGTCAAACAAATCGAAGACACCGTGCGGCAGCTTTGCATCGACGCGAACCGACGCCTCTCCGAGGATATCGTCGATGCGGTCGCCTGCGCAAAGCAGGCGGAGACACTGCCGCTTGCCAAGGATATCATGACCGACATCTGCAACAACATCACCGCCGCGCAGGAATTGTGCCTGCCCGTCTGTCAGGACACGGGCATGGCCGTCGTGTTCATTGAGCTTGGGCAGGAGGTACACCTTGTCGACGGCTCGTTGACCGACGCCGTCAACCGCGGCGTTTCCCGCGGATATTTGGACGGGAAGCTGCGCTGCTCGGTGGTATCCGATCCGCTTCGCCGCATCAACACAAACGACAATACGCCCGCTGTCCTTCACCTTTCGATGACGCCGGGAGAAGAGGTTCGCATCACCGTAGCCCCCAAAGGCTTCGGCAGTGAAAACATGAGCGAGATCCATATGCTCACCCCCGCCTGCGCCGAAAAGCAGGCGATCATTGACACCATCTGTCAGACCGTCCGGCGCGCGGGCAGCAACCCCTGCCCGCCGATGGTGCTCGGTGTGGGAATCGGCGGCGATTTTGAGCTTTGTGCTTTGCTCGCCAAAAAAGCGCTCTGCCGACCGCTCTCACAGCGCAATGCCGATCCGTTTTACGCGGATATCGAGGAAGATGCGCTCAAAGCGGTCAATGCGCTCGGCATCGGTCCGCAGGGCTTCGGCGGGGTCACCACCGCGCTCGGCGTCAACATCGAAGTGTATCCGACCCACATTGCCGGACTGCCGGTGGCGGTCAATGTCGGCTGCCATGTCACCCGACACGCCTCGGCTCTGCTGTGAGCCGCGTGCAGGCCGCGCGGTTTTATAGGGGCTTATATCACTATATTTAGGATGTATATGTAAGGATTGTATGCTATGAACGAGCAATGGACCTTTTGCGCCCCCTGCCTTTTCGGGCTGGAGGGCATTTTGGCGCAGGAGCTGCGCCGCATGGGAGCCGAAAATGTGCGTCCGCAAAACGGGCGGGTGCTTTTTGACGGCGACGCCGCTTTGGCGGTGCGCGCCAATCTGTGCTCCCGCTATGCCGAACGCATCCAACTGCTGATCGGGCAGTTTCACGCCGATTCGTTTGACCGCCTGTTTGAAGGGGTCAAGGCCTTGCCGTGGGAACGCTTTATCGGCAAAACCGACCGTTTTCCCGTCAAGGGCTGGTCGCTGCAATCGGCTCTCTATTCCGTGCCGGACTGCCAATCCATTGTCAAAAAAGCGGTGGTCGAACGGCTCAAGCAGCGGTATCACCTCTCCTGGTTTGAAGAAAGCGGCTCTTTGTTTCAAATTCAATTTACCCTTCTCAAGGATGAAGCGACGCTGCTCATCGACACCAGCGGCGAGGGTCTTCACAAGCGCGGCTACCGCCGACAGGCGGGCGGCGCGCCGATCAAAGAAACGCTTGCCGCCGCCATTGTCGATATCACCAGAGCGAGGCTTTCGCCGCTCGTGTGCGACCCGTGCTGCGGCTCGGGAACGCTGCTCATCGAGGCCGCGCTCGCCGCAAAGCGCATCGCGCCGGGCATACACCGCCGATTCGCCTGCACGGATTGGGGACTGCTGTCCCCCGCTCTTTGGGAACAGGAGCGGGAGCGCGCGCGCAGCGCCGAACGAACCGAACAGGTCTTTTCCGCGCGCGGCGGCGACATTGACGAAAGCGCCGTGCGCCTGACCCTCGAAAACGCCGACAAGGCGGGCGTTTGCTCCTGTGTCGATGCCGAAAGACGGCCGCTCAGCCGTTTTGTCCCCGAGGGGGACAGCGGCGTCGTGCTGTGCAATCCGCCTTACGGGGAGCGAATGCTCGACATTCGCGAAGCACAGGATATCATCCGCGAAATGGGACGGGTATTTGTTCCCAAAAAAGGCTGGCGCTACGCGATCATCAGTCCGGAGGAGCATTTTGAGCAACTGTTCGGACGCCCCGCTCAAAAGCGCCGCAAGCTGTATAACGGTATGCTGCGCTGCCAGCTGTATATATATGAGTAATTGTGAGTCATTCTTTTTCATTGCGCGCTTGCTCCCGATGGTCTGTTTTATATTTTCTGCCCGCCTTTGTCGGCGTCGACCGCGCCAAAAGGCTTTGAAAGGACGGTTTATGCGACATATATTCATCATCAACCCCGCCGCCGGAAAGCACCGCCGCGCCTGTGCGCGTGTGCCGGAGATAGAAGCCTTTTTTGCCGCCAATCCCTCCTTGGGAACACCCGAAATCGTTTATACACAAGAGCAGGGGCACGCCACCCGTCTTGCCGCCGCCTACGCGCAAAGCGGCGAGGCGGTGCGACTGTATGCCTGCGGCGGCGACGGCACGCTCTCAGAGGTGCTGCGCGGAATGTACCAACATGAAAACGCCGAGCTCGCGTGTCTGCCCTGCGGCTCGGCCAACGAT
>JBJEIR010000015.1:0-24589 GCA_051877215.1 Acutalibacteraceae bacterium
CCGGACTGTACGGCGACTACAGCTCTTTTTCGGAGGAGTTTGACGAGCTGGCCGACCCCGATGCGGAGAGCGGGGTGGCGGAATGAAGAAAACCTCTTCCTTGGCAGCGCCGTTCGGTATATGGATGCTGATCTTCACGATCGTTCCCATCGGCATTGTATTGTGGTTCGCTTTCACGGATGCAAACGGTGCGTTTACCCTGGACAATATTTACGCCATTTTTGAATATGATGCCGCAAAAGGGGAAACACTTCTTTCCGATTCACATGTCGGCACCTTTCTCTATTCTCTTTGGCTCGGCTTTTTATCAACGGCGATTTGCCTGATCGTCGCCTATCCGATCGCTTTTTCGATTTCGCGTGCAAACGCGCGCACACAGCAAACGATGGTGATGCTGGTGATGCTGCCGATGTGGATGAATTTTTTGCTGCGTACAAAAGCGATTGAAAGTCTGCTTTCCTCTTCCGGCCTGATCAACCAGCTGTTTTCGCTTGTCGGGCTCGGTCCGTTTGAAATGCTCAACACCGACGGAGCGATTGTTTTTGGCATGGTCTATGACTTTTTGCCGTATATGATTTTGCCGCTGTATTCCGTTATGGTAAAGATCGAGCGCAGTGAGATCGAAGCGGCACAGGATTTGGGAGCCAATGCGTTCAATGTTTTTCGCCGCATTTTGCTGCCGCTTTCCGTGCCGGGAATTGTGAACGGCATTACCATGGTGTTTGTTCCCTCGGTGAGTACATTTGTTATTTCTAAATTGCTCGGCGGCGGAAAACGCATGATGATCGGCGATGTCATCGAGAGTATGTTTGTCGGACAGTCCCCTAATATGGCGGTCGGTTCGGCACTGGCGCTGATTCTGATGGTGCTGATGCTGATCTGTATGGCATGCACAAGGCTTGTTGACAGAGATGAGGAGTATGAAAAGGAGGGTATGCTGATATGAAAGCGCTCTCCCGCATTTATAATGTCATTGTATTTACGATTCTCTATTTTCCGATTTTGATGGTCATTCTTTTCTCGTTTAACAGTGCGAAACGGACGCCGATGAAATGGCAGGGCTTTTCGCTCAAGTGGTACGAACAGCTCTTTCAGAATGAGGAAATTTTAAACGCCCTGTGGGTGACACTTCAGGTGGCGGTGATTGCAACGGTTGCCGCCACTCTGATCGGCACATTGGCGGCGATCGGTATTCATGCGATGGGGCGCAAATGGCGCCGCGCCTATATGACGGTCAATCAAATCCCGATGGTCAACCCCGAAATCGTGACGGCGGTTGCGTTTATGCTGCTGTTTGTGGCAATCTCCGTGGTTGTTCCGATTTTAAAGCCCGGTTTTGTCGCGCTTTGTATTTCCCACATCACCTTTTGTATACCGTATGTCGTGCTGCAGGTCATGCCAAAGCTGCGGCAGATGAACAAGCACCTTTATGAAGCGGCGCTCGACCTCGGCTGTACGCCCTTTCATGCGTTTGTCAAGGTGATGCTGCCCGAAATTTTGCCGGGGATATTTACCGGCGCTTTGATGGCCTTTACGATTTCGCTTGACGATTTTGCCATCAGCTACTTTACCTCAGGGTCGTCGGCGCAAACCCTTTCCGTGACGATTTACACGATGGTCAAGCGTCCGGTAACACCTGAAATTTACGCATTATCTACTCTGATGTTCGGCACGGTGCTCGTTTTGCTGCTGCTTGCCAATATCGGGCAGATCCGAAATCTCGCGCGCCGTAAACCGCGCGTCGAACGATAATTTTTTTGAAAAGGAAGGATGCTATTTTGAAGAAATGGCTGATAGTGCTGCTTTGTGCCGCATTGCTCATTGGGTGCTGCTCGTGTTCGACGGCCTCGGGCACACCGCAAACAGGAGCTGAAAACGACGGGGAAATATGGGACTGGCAAAGTGAGCCGGCCGCAAAAAAGACCGGTGTGACGCTGAATGTTTACAACTGGGGCGAATACATTGACAACGAGGTTGTCGATGTCAATAAAGCCTTTACTCACCTGACCGGCATCGAGGTGAATTATAAAACCTTTGACAGCAACGAGGATATGTATGCGCTGATCAGCTCGGGAGCCGCTGACTATGATGTGGTGATCCCTTCCGATTATATGATCGGCAAGATGATCGGCGAGGGCTTGCTTGCCAAGCTGAATTTTGACAACATTCCGAATTATCAGTATATCGACGAGCAATACAAAGGTCTCATATACGATCCGAAAAATGAATATTCCGTCCCGTATACGTGGGGCGTCGTCGGTATATTCTACAACAAAGACTACGTCGACGAATCGGATTTGGAGCAGGGCTGGAATCTGCTGTGGGATGAAAAATACAGCGGCAAGATTCTAATGTTCAACAATCCGCGCGACGCCTTCGGCGTTACGCAGAAATTGCTCGGCTACTCGCTGAATACGACAAACGAGCAGGAGCTGCAGGCGTGTTACGAAAAGCTCGAAGCGCAAAAGCCGCTCGTTCAGGCGTATGTGATGGATCAAATTTACGACAAAATGATCAATGAGGATGCTTATATCGCGCCGTATTATAACGGAGATGCAACCATTATGATGGGGGAAGAGGGCAATGAAAGCATCGACTTCTTTGTTCCGTCTCAGGGGACGAATCTGTTTGTCGATGCCATGTGTGTGCTGAAAACAACGCAGCATCAAGCAGAGGCGGAGGCGTATATCAATTTTATGTGCCGCCCGGAAGTGGCGCTTGCCAATGCGGAGTACATCGGCTATTCCACACCGCATACCGCCGCAAAAGAGCTTCTCGACGATGCCGTTAAAAACGATCCCGTGTTCTATCCGTCCTCCGAAACGCTTGCCAACACAGAGGTGTTCGTCACCTTGCCGGATGAGACCAATCGCCTGATGGATTCTCTGTGGCTGAAACTCAAGCGCTGATAAAGCGATAAAAAAGGGAGCGATGATCTGTGCTGACGACACTGAAAAACGACAACCTGACCGTTACGGCCGAATCCTGCGGCGCAGAGCTGCAAAGCATTGTGTCCGCCGACGGGATCAGCTATCTGTGGGATGGGCACGCCCCTTATTGGGGACGCCGTTCGCCCACGCTTTTCCCGACCATCGGAGCGCTCAGAAACGGCTTTGCCTCCTCTTTCGGCGGAGATATTCACCTGCCGAAGCACGGATTTTGCCGCAGCGCTCCGTTTGAGACGGCAGAGGTAGGGGATACCTTCGTGACCTATGTCTATACCGATACACCGGATACGCGTAAAATGTATCCGTATTCCTTCCGTTTTTCGGTGACCCATGCGCTGGAAGAGGCGTCTGTGCGTACCACCTATACAGTGGAAAACACCGGGGACAAGGACATGCCCTACTGTGTCGGCGGACATCCGGCCTTTCATGTGCCGCTTGTCAAAGGAGAGCAGTTTACGGATTATGTTGTGGAATTTGAAGAGCGCGAGACGGCGGACTGCCCTCTTGTCGATATGAATACGGCGCTTGTTGACGACCGTGTCCGCAATCGCCTGCTCTCAAACGAAAAGAGCTTTCGCCTGAACCATGTTCTCTTTCGCGGAGATGCGCTGATCTTTGACAACCTTCGCTCAACCGGAGCGAAGCTTTATTCCGCCGTCTCCGGTCACGGCGTGCATATGAATTTTGCGGACTTTGACACCTTTGCTGTGTGGACGATGGTGGACGATCAGCCGTTTGTTTGCTTTGAACCGTGGCAGGGAGGCGCTACGCGTAAAAGCGAGGATGATGTTTTTGAGCACAAGCACGGCGTTGTCATCGCAAAGCCGGGAGAGATTCGTTCGTTTTCCTATACGGTAACGGTGTTTTGACGGCCGCAAAAAGGAGGAGGCAGAGACGCTTTGTTAAAGGCTGTTTTATTTGACCTCGACGGTACGCTTGTCGATACACTCACCGATTTGGCAAATGCCACCAATGCGGTGCTCGAGCGTCACGGCTATCAGACACACCCGACGGATTCTTACCGCATTTTTGTAGGGAACGGCGCGCGGCGTTTGGTTGCCGATGCCGCAGGCGTTTTTGACGAAACGGTGATTGATTCGCTGCTTGCGGATTTTGCAGAGGAATACGACCGCCGCTGCCTGGAAACCTGCCGTCCGTATGACGGCGCCGTGCAGACGGTCAAGCAGTTGAAGGCGCGCGGAGTAAAGCTCGCCGTTGTGACAAACAAGCCGGAGCGGCAGGCAATTTGTATCGTCCACCGATTTTTCGGGGATGTATTTTCCTGCATTTACGGCGGAACACCCGACCGGCCGAAAAAACCCGATCCGACAGCGGTCAACGAGGCGTTGCATATCCTCGGTGTGCAGCCGACGCAGGCACTGTTTGTCGGGGATTCGGATGTGGATATATATACAGCAAAAAATGCCGGGACCGCTTCGGCGGGGGCTTGCTGGGGATTTCGCGGAGAGCGGGAGCTTTTCGGCGCAGGAGCTGACAGACTTTTGTATTCTTTTGATGACCTGCAAAAAATATTCTTTTGAAAAAATACAGGGAATGTATTGATTTTTGCAAAAATATACAGTATACTTAGTCTATCGCAAAATTGAAACAGGAAACAGGAGGACTTTGTTATGAAATCTTTATTTAAAGGAATCGCGCTGACACTGGCGATTGCGATGGTTGCTTTCTGCTTTGCCGGTTGTTCTCAGGGGGCTTCGACCGACACGACAACAACCACGACCGCCGCAAACGACACGACAACAACAGCGGCTGCCACGCTCGGTCTGAAGACAGAAGGCGTGCTCGTCATGGGTACGAACGCGGAATTCCCGCCCTTTGAGTACGAAGAAGGCGGCGCGGTTGTCGGACTGGACGCCGATATGATGCAGGCGGTGGCCGACAAACTCGGCTTGACTCTTGAAATCAAGAATATGGGTTTCGACTCGCTTCCCTCGGCACTGTCCGCAACAGAGATCGACTGCATTGCCGCCGGCCTGACGGTCAATCCCGACCGTGAAGAGACGATGGACTTCACCGACGGATATTACACGGCTTCTCAAACGATTATTGTAAAGAAGGACAGCACGGTTAAGGTCGCAGACGATCTGAAGGATCTGAAGATCGGCGTTCAGAGCGGCACCACCGGCCAGTTTACCGCCGAGGAATATACGGATGCTGCCAATGTGATCGGCTATCAAAACGGCGCGCTCGCGGTTGAAGCCCTTTTGAACGATCAGTGCGAAGCGGTCATCATTGATAACAATCCCGCTAAGGAATACGGCACACAGTACAGCGATCAGGTGACGCTGATCGAGGGTCAGTTCGAATCGGAGACGTATGCAGTTTCCGTGGCAAAGGGCAACACCGCCTTGCGTGACGCGATCAACGGTGCGCTTGCGGAGATGAAAGCGGACGGCACTTTTGACGCCATCGTTGAAAAGTATATCAAATAATCATTTGCATGAATTGACAACGGAAAGCCGACCGTGAGCGCGGTCGGCTTTCCTTACTGTTTTAACAAAAAGATGCAGCTTTGACAGAGAGGGGGACGCTCCGTGCTTGACTGGTTGACAGACGGATTTCACAACACGGTGGTTTCTTTTGCTGATGCGGTATTTGTGGCGGTCATTAAGGAAGACCGCTATACGTATCTTTTAAACGGCTTGGCCGTTTCGATTCAACTGACATTGATCGCAGCGGTCATCGGTGTGGCGATCGGTCTTTTGATAGCCATTGCCAAATTGCAAGACTTGGATTCGCCTGCGCGCAACGGATTTACGCGCGTATTGCGCAAATGGATTGTGGGCTTTGCAAACGGATATGTTTCGGTTATTCGCGGGACACCGACCGTCGTACAGCTCCTTGTCATTTATTTTATTATTTTCGGGCGGTTGTTCCAAGGAAATCTCCCCGATTATCAGATTGCCGCTTTGGCTTTTGGTATCAATTCGGGTGCATATGTGGCGGAGATCATTCGCGCAGGTATTATGGCTGTGGATAAGGGACAGACCGAGGCGGGACGCTCACTTGGCCTTTCGGGTGCCCAAACGATGATCACCATTGTTATACCGCAGGCTGTCAAGAATGTTCTTCCTGCGCTTGTCAATGAATTTATCGTGCTTTTGAAAGAGACTTCAATCGCAGGATACATAGGGGTTATGGATCTGACAAAGGGCGCGACAACGGTAGGAGCGGCGGTTTACGATTATATGGTACCGCTTCTTTGCGCGGCCTATATTTATTTCCTGATGACGACCACTTTGTCTGCGGGGATGAATAAGCTCGAGAGGAGGCTGCATCGCGGTGATTGAGGTGCAAAATCTGCATAAGTATTTCGGGGAACTCGAAGTGCTTAAAGGCATTGATGTACATATCAACAAGGGGGACTGCGTATGTGTGGTCGGCCCCAGCGGCGGCGGAAAATCGACCTTCTTGCGTTGTATCAACCTGCTTGAAATTCCGACAAAGGGCGATATTATTATCGAAGGCGTTTCGGTGATGGAAAATCGCCGACAGATCGATAAAATCCGCGAAAAGGTCGGCATGGTTTTTCAGCAGTTTAATTTGTTTCCGCATATGACCGTGCTGAAAAATCTGACGATGGCGCCTGTTAAGCTTAAAAAAATGAGCGAAGCGGCCGCAAAGGAGCGCGGCATGGAGCTTTTAAACCGCGTTGGGCTGGCCGATAAAGCAAACGAATATCCCAACCGTCTGTCCGGCGGTCAAAAGCAGCGCGTCGCGATTGCAAGAGCGCTTGCGATGGATCCGGATGTTTTGCTGTTTGACGAGCCGACCTCTGCGCTTGACCCCGAGATGGTCGGCGAGGTGCTTGAGGTTATGAAGCGGCTTGCCGCCAATAAAACCACCATGGTCGTGGTGACGCATGAAATGGGGTTTGCGCGCGGCGTCGGAAACCGTGTGCTGTTCATGGACGGCGGCGTGATCGCCGAGCAGGGCTCACCCGATGAGGTGTTCGGCAATCCGCAGTCTGACCGCCTCAAAGAATTTTTGTCAAAAGTATTGTAATAAAGGGGGTTGCCTCATGCAAGCGACGGGCATTTTCTATATTACGCTGGGACTGCTGACCGTACTGCCGTTCATTCTCTTTAATCTGCGGCGCATTTTCGTCAAAAAACCGCCGGCGCCGCTGAAAATCAATTGGGCAAGAGGCGCCGTGGTTCTCTTGATAAGCGGATTTTTGGTCTTTTTCCTTTTCTCGGCCTATACGGTGACGCTTCACGAACGCTATGAAATTACACTGGAGCAGGTTGCGGAAAAGCACGCCGAATATCTGCTCGGAAGAGAAAGTGCAGAGGACTTTCAACGGTTTCTCACGGAAAACGGCACAGAATCGATCGGCGCTTCCTTTGATGCCTTGGAGCTCGGCTCTGCCGCTTCCGACAAAACGGTGAAATTCCAGCTGAGCAACTGGTGTATTCCGAAATATTGGCAGGGCGTCGACGGATTCGAGCAGGTAGAGGTGCTTTCGGAGGAAAATCCAATTTACCTGATGTATCTGCTGGAATACGACGGACAGCAGGCGTATTATGCAATCCGTATGGTCGAGACAGAAGACGGATGGCTGTATGACTGGATTGGGAAAGCCAACGAACAGCAGCAAAAAACCATCAAAATGCCGACCCAGAAAAACGGAAAATGGTACACGGTTACAGCGTAGGAGGGGTTTAGATGAAAATTTTGTTTCAAGGCGACAGCCTGACGGAATGCAATCGCAATCTCAACGATCCGGAAGATCTCGGAAACGGTTACGCCTTTGTGGCGTCTCAAAAGATTGCCGAAAGATACCCCGAGACATCGTTTACTTTTGTCAATCGCGGCGTCAGCGGCGATCGCACATGGGAGCTCCTCAGCCGTTGGCAGAGAGATACCATCGATGAGCAGCCGGATATGATGACGCTGATGATCGGAGTCAATGATTGCTGGCGGCGGTATGATGCAAACGATCCGACCTCCGTCGAGGATTATGAATCCAATTTGCGAACACTGCTCGACGATTTCAAAGCCAATACGACGGCAAAGCTGCTGATGATTGAGCCGTTTTTGGTACATGAAGATACCGACCTGTGGCGGGAGGATTTTTATCTGAAAATCAATGCGTTCCGCCGCGTGGCGAAGGAATATGCCGATGCGTATTTGCCGATGGACGGACTGATTGCCATGCTGTGTGTCGAGCGGCCGCCTAAGCATTGGTCTGCGGACGGCGTTCATCTGCTGCCGGCGGGTATTGAGCGCATGGGACAATATGTTGCCGATGCGGTTTGTGCGCTGATAGACGGGAAAAAGTAATGTATAAACTATCGGTTTTGTGCGTCGGCGACCTCAAGGAAAGGTATTGGCGCGACGCCTGTGCGGAATACCAAAAGCGGCTTCGTCCGTTTTGCCGCTTTTCTGTTGAAGAGGTGGCGGAACAACGCGTGCCGGATCATCCGTCGGAGGCTCAGCTCAAGGCGGCGATTGCCGCAGAGGGAGAGCGGCTTTTACAAAAGCTGCCCGCTTCTTCTTTGCCGATTGCCTTGTGCATCGAGGGAGAGGAGCTTTCTTCCGAAAAGCTGGCGTCCTCTATTGAACGGCTGGCAGTCGGAGGAAACGGAGAATTGACCTTTTTGATCGGCGGATCGTGGGGCTTGTCTCAGGCTGTAAAAGACCGCGCGCGGTTAAAGCTTTCTATGTCCCCAATGACCTTTCCGCACCAGCTCGCCCGTGTTATGTTGTGCGAACAGATCTATCGAGCCATGCAGATTCTGCATGGAGGAAAATACCATAAGTAAAGAAAAACAGTAAAAAGCCTTTAAAAAAGTCGCTTTTTACTGTTTTATTTTTATCCTGTAGGTCATATTTGATTTTTTTACAGCATACAGTTTGATAACAGCGTATGTACCCGATAGGAAAACGGACAAAACCACTGTTGCGTTTTTCGGAGCTTTATGTGAAAAAGGAGAGAGGATTTATGGATCTACAGGCGGCAGCCTACACGCTGCGTATGACAGACAATGTGTATGACGATTTTGAGGAAAAGGCAGTTGATATGGATTTTGTTCTGCCTGATTATTGCCCCGATATCGCCGCTGTGCTCAAATGCACAATGACGCCGGTCATCACCGCACGCCAGTGGAGCGCCGACCGCCTGATGGTGGACGGCGTGACGACACTGCGGGTGCTGTATCTCGACGAGGATCGATCGAACGTTCACAGCTATGAGGCAACGCAAGGCTTTACCGCAAGCTTTCAGATCAACGGTGACTGTCAAAATGCGCATCGCTTTGTCAGTGCCCGATCGGAATATGTGAACTGCCGTGCGACCGGTCCGCGCAGGGTAGATATTCACGGTGCGTTCCGCGTGATGCTTCGCGTCCTCGGGGAGAGCTCAAAAACGGTTTTCACCGATCCCATGGAAAAAGAAATATTCTGTAACACACGCTCCGTATGCTGTTCCGTGCCGGTTGTTGAGACGGAAAAAGCCTTTACCATCAGCGAAATGATCGATATCGGAGAGCAGGTTGAAGACCTTGTATATACCGATTTGACCGCAACGGTAGGCGATTGTAAAAGGCTTCTGAACAAAATGATCGTCAAAGGCTGCCTGCATCTGAAAGCCCTGTATGTATCCGGTGCGGAGAACACAAAGATGAAAACGATGAGACAGGAAATCCCGTTCAGTCAGATTATGGATATCGACGGGCTGTCGGAGGACTGGATGTGCAGTGTACAGGCGGAAGCGGGAGAAAGCGACATTCATTTGCAGCAGGAGAATGACGGCGGCGGTCTTCTGTCTGTTTCCTGTAAAATCACAGCGTTTGTGCGCTGCTCACGGTGTGAACAGGCGGATGTTGTCCTTGACGCATATGCGACCTCTCATCCGCTTGCCTGCGAAACCATGCCGCTTCATATCATCAAACGGGAACCGCTTGAGCCGCAGACAAAGCATATTCGGCAGAGTATCTCTTTGCCGGAAGGTGTGTGCGAGGTGATCGACCTGTGGGGAGAGGTGAAGCTGTCCTCTCAGAAATCCGATGAAAACGGCATGCATTCTCTCGAAGGCTGCTTGCTTTTAAGCCTGCTCGGACAGGACGGGGACGGACATATCGGGTATTATGAGCGCACGGTGGATATGATGACGGATTTGGCCTGTCCTTCTCCCGATACACAGGTGTCTTTGCGCGCGGTGAATATTGTCGGCAAGCCGGTAAACGGACAGCTTGAAATTGACGCCGAGCTGGAGGCCGCTCTTGAGACCGTGACAGAAGAGACGCTCAGCGTTGTATCGTCCGCGGTTATTGACGAGCAGGAAACCTATCCGGCGTCTGATGCGGCGCTTCGCATCATATATGCGCAGGCGGGTGAGAATCTGTGGACGATTGCCAAGAGCTGCCGCGCATCCATCAAAGAGATTATGTCGGAAAACAATCTGGACAGTCAGGTGCTGGCGGCTCCGACAGTGTTGATGGTGCCGATGAGTTAAAAGGAATATAGCGGTTATATTGTAAAAAACACCTAAAACGGCGGTAAAGCTGTTTTAGGTGTTTTTTTCATCGGAATCTGTTTTCTGACGGTCATCGGATTCCTCACAGGGCGCATGGTCCGTTTGGTCATAACGCTCTAAAAAAGAATGGTATATACCGTCTGCCTTATAGCCGGGCATGGTGTCGAGACAGACGGCGTGAATGCTGTTAAAAATGCTTTTTTCGATATTCGGGTTGCTTTTTTTCAGCTCTTTGATCAGCAGCTTGATTTCCTGTCGCTTGGAATCGGTGATGTCGGTTGCCGCCTGTTCGGTGAAACGGCAGGCGCATTGCAGAAATTCAAGATGATTGTATCGTTTCCATGCGAGAATATCCTTTTCATATATGCAGTACAGCGGGCGGATCAGCTCCATTCCCGGGTAATTGCAGCTGTGGAGCTTCGGCAGCATCGCCTGTAATTGAGAGCCGTAAAACATCGCCATGACAGTGGTCTCGATCACATCGCTGAGATGATGGCCGAGAGCGATTTTATTGCAGCCGAACTGCTGTGCACGGCTGTAGAGATAGCCCCGTCTCATTTTGGCACACAGGTAGCAGGGGGACTTTTCTGTTTTTTCGGCAACGGAAAAAATATTGGTTTCGAACACCGTGATCGGAATTTGCAGACGCTTCGCATTCTCTTCGATTCGGCGCCGATTTTGTGCGCTGTAGCCGGGGTCCATCACCAAAAAAAGAAGCTCAAACGGCACTTCGCTGTATTTTTGCAGCAACTGCATCAGCTTCGCAAGAAGCATGGAATCCTTTCCTCCCGATATACAAACGGCGATTTTGTCGCCCTTCTTTATCAGATGATAGCGCTTTACGGCGCCGATAAACGGATTCCAAAGCACCTTGCGGTATTTCTTTAAAATGCTGCGCTCGACCTCTTGATAGAACGGCAGTTCTCTGTTCATGCGCTGTTACATCCTTTCGATCAGCTTTTATGATTGTATGTCTTTGCACCGTATTTGTCAATGCGTTTGAAAACAATATGTATAAAAGATTGCGTTCATTGGTTGAATATACATAAATTGTTGGTTGACGAATACCGTTTAATTTGGTAAAATAATGAAAAACAAAGTCGATTTAAAATTATATAGGGAAAAAGGGGAGATGGGTATAATGGCACAGCATGTCCGTAAAATAATTTTCTTGCTCGGACTTGTTTTTTTCATCGGATTAACCGGCTGCGGATGTGGGCATGAGTGGCTAGAGGCTACTTGTACGACCGCAAAAACCTGTTCGCTTTGCGGAGAGACTGACGGAGAACCGCTTGGACACAACTGGTCAGAAGCCACATGCCGTACTCCGAAAACATGTCTTACTTGTGCCGCAACAGAGGGGGATATTATGCCGCACGCCTATCAGGAAGCCACCTGTGAGGCACCGAAAACCTGCTCTGCCTGCGGTAATACGATTGGAAAGGCGCTCGGGCACGAATACATCAATGTCACCTGTACTGATGGCGGCGTTTGCAGCCGCTGCAAACAAAAGGGCAGTGAACTTCTGCCGCACACCTTCTCGCAAGCGACCTGTACAGAAAATGCTGTTTGTACCTCCTGCGGCGCCCAAGGAGAGTCCGCTCTCGGGCATAGCTTCAGCGCGGCAACCTGTACGGAAGACGGCGTCTGCTCACGATGCGGAGCAATCGGTGACTATGCTTACGGTCATTCATACGCCGAAGCGACTTACACCGATCCGCGAACATGCATATATTGCGGTGCAACAGACGGTGAACCGCAAATGCATATGCATCATTCTTTCTGTGGCGGAGAAGGTGAGTATTGCTCCATTTGCGGAGGATATATTCCCCCCGCTGACCATGTTTATATTTATGGAAGATGCCTTGCCTGCGGTGCAACAAAGCCCTGATTCCGTCTCCCGATGACTTTGCCTGTTTCATGCGACTTTCAGCCCTCGAATTTGAAGAATTTTTTCTTCCAATTCGGGGGCTTTTTTGTTTTTTTTGGAACAAGCAAGCGGTTCCTTGTTTGTGTTTTGGGGCAAGGGCTTTGAAAAAAGTGAATATTGACGGATACGCCTTTTACAAAATATTTGCATTTGACAGTTGAAAAGATGCGCGAAATTTGGTATACTAAACTATCATTTGTCTACCGGAAAGGCGGCTGTCCGTTCTATGTCGAATACCCGTGTTGTGACAACAGAAGAATTGGAAGCACAGCGTCCTTTTATGGCTCGCGTGCGGGCTTATTATGAGCGCTTGTTGCCCGATACCGCGCCGATTGCCTATGTTCGCACATACGGTTGCCAGCAAAATGTCAGCGATTCCGAACATATTAAGGGAATGCTTTCCGAAATGGGGTTCGGCTTTACCCAGAGTCCTGACGAAGCGGATTTCATCCTCTTCAATACCTGTGCGGTTCGCGAGCACGCGGAGGATCGGGTATTCGGAAATGTAGGGGCGCTGAAAAACCTGAAACGGCGTAAGCCGCATCTGTTGATTGCGCTGTGCGGCTGTATGGTACAGCAGGAGCACATTGCGCTGAAATTGCAGAAAAGTTATCCGTTTGTCGGGCTGATTTTCGGCACACATGTGCTGTATCGCTTTCCGGAGTTGCTATGCAAAGCGCTTGAGGATCAAAAGCAGCATATTGAAATCCACGCGGAGGACGGCAATATTGCGGAAGGAATTCCCGTTCGCAGAGACGGCTCGTTCAAAGCGTGGCTGCCGATTATGTATGGCTGCAACAATTTTTGCACCTACTGTATTGTGCCGTATGTCCGCGGTCGGGAGCGAAGCCGTGACCCGCAGGCGGTGCTTGAAGAGGCCCGTTCTTTGATTGATGCGGGCTACAAGGAAATCACTCTTCTCGGACAAAATGTCAATTCCTACGGCAAGGGAGAGGCGCACGGGGTTGATTTTCCCGAGCTGCTGCGCCGTATCAATGCGATCGAGGGCGATTTCCTGATTCGCTTTATGACCTCGCATCCGAAGGATGCGACGCACGAGCTGTTTGATACGATTGCACAGTGTCAAAAAATATCGCGGCATTTTCATCTGCCGTTTCAATCGGGCAGCTCGCGTGTTTTAAAAGCAATGAACCGCGGGTATACGCGTGAGCAATACTTGGAATTGATATCCTATGCGCGTTCGGTCGTACCCGATATCTCGTTTACCAGCGATGTGATTGTCGGGTTTCCCGGCGAAACACGGGAAGACTTTGAACAGACCTTATCCTTAATCGAGGAGGTCGGGTTTACCTCGCTGTTCACCTTTATTTTTTCTCCGAGAGAGGGAACCCCTGCCGCGAAAATGCCCGACCCGATACCGGCACAGGAAAAATCGGCATGGTTTCAGGAAATGACCGCCTTGCAGGAGCAGCTTTCCGCAAAGCGCATGGCTGCCATGGTGGGGCAGACGCGCAGGGCACTCTTGGAGACGGCGACGGATACTTTTTTAGAGGCAAGACTGCCGGAAAATATTGTAGTCCGCGTGCAGGGCGATGCGTCGATGCTCGGGCGATATGCCGATGTGCGCATCACCCGGTCAAAAAGCTGGGTTTTGCTCGGTGAAATTCAAGAACTTTTTTAATAAAGCTTTTGAAAGAAAATTTTAAATATATAAAAGGAGACCGAAAAATGGATCAGTTATTGGAAATGGCAAAGGAAATGGGAGCGGCAATTCAACAGGACGAGCGCTTTGTTGTGCTGCAAATGGCGCAGGCAAAGGCAGACGAGGATCAGGCGCTCCAGGACTTGATCGGCGAATTCAATCTCAAACGCATGGCTCTTTCAAATGAAGACACAAAGGAAAATAAGGATGTTGAAAAGATACAAAAGCTGGATGCCGAGCTGCGCGAGGTATATGCCCGTGTGATGGCAAACGAAAGCATGCAAGGCTATAACAAGGCGCGTACCGAGATGGACGAGCTGCTCAGCAATATCAACCGCATTCTTGTGCTTTGCTCACAGGGGCAGGATCCCGACAGCATTGAGGAAGAGCATCATTGCAGCGGCAGCTGCTCAACCTGCGGCGGTTGCCACTGAAATCCGGCAAATCCGACGAAAAAAAGGGGGGTGACCGATCATGGCGGAAATGACTCCCATGATGAAGCAATATCTGGAGATCAAAAAGCAAAACCCCGATTCCATTTTGTTTTTCCGACTCGGTGACTTTTACGAGATGTTTTTTGACGATGCCAAATTGGTATCGCAGGAGCTGGAGCTGGTTTTGACCGGAAAGGATTGCGGCCTTGAAGAGCGCGCACCGATGTGCGGGGTTCCGTTCCACAGCTGTGAATCGTATATCGCCCGCCTGGTCGCAAACGGGCATAAAGTCGCCATTTGTGAACAGACGGAGGATCCGGCGCTTGCCAAAGGCCTTGTGAAACGCGATGTGGTGCGCATCATCACACCGGGCACGGTCATAGAAAGCAGTATGCTTGATGAGGGACGCAACAATTATTTGTGCGTGATGTGTAAAGGGCAAACAGGCATCGGGCTGAGCTTTGCGGATTGCTCAACGGGAGAAATATACGCAACGCAGCTTTCCGGAGAGGACATCTCTCAGCGCACGGTCAATGAGCTGGGGCGCTTTCGCCCGAGCGAGATTTTATCCGATGACGCATGTTTGCAGGATCCGATCATTGCGGCGTTTTTATCTGCGCGGTTGCAGGTGAAGCCGCAAAGGGCAGATGCCGCTTTTTTGGATACGATACAGGCGTCGCAGACCGTTTTGACGCATTTTCGGAAAAAGACGCTTTCCGAGCTGGCTCTTGCGGATATTCCGCAGGCTGTCAGCGCGGTCGGCTGTCTGCTTTCCTATTTGCGTGAAACGCAAATGAGCGGGCTTGAGCGCATTGACAATCTGGAGGTCTATTCAGACGCGCAGTACATGCAGCTGGATCTGACGGCACGGCGAAATCTGGAATTGATTGAAACAATGCGCAACAAGGAAAAACGCGGCTCTTTACTCGGCGTGCTTGATCGGACAAGAACGGCGATGGGCAAGCGTCTCATTCGAACATGGATCGAGCAGCCCCTTATCAATCCGGTGGCGATTTCCCGCCGCCACAATGCGGTGGACGAGCTGGTGCGTGAAACGGTTTTACGCTCCGAATTGCGCGAGATGCTTTCGGGAATTTATGATCTTGAACGCATTATGACGCGCGTGGTGTACGGCAGTGCCAATGCAAAGGAACTGCGGTCTCTTTCGCAGACGATCGCCAATCTGCATCCCATTAAAGAACAGCTTGTATCCGTAAAATCGGCGCTGCTTTCGGACATCAACCGCGCCATCGATCCGCTTGACGATATCCGCGACCTGATCGACCGCGCGATTGTGGATGACCCGCCCTTTTCCGTGCGGGAAGGCGGCATGATCCGCCCGGGTTTTCACGCGGAGATCGACGAGCTCAATTCGGATATGAAAGACGGAAAAGGTGTTATTGCCCGCATCGAAGCGCAGGAAAAGGAAAGAACCGGCATCAAAAATCTGAAAGTCGGATATAACCGCGTGTTCGGTTATTACATAGAGGTGTCCCGCTCCTTTACGGATCAGGTGCCGCAGACTTACATCCGCAAACAGACGCTTGCCAATGCCGAGCGCTATATTACGCAGGAACTCAAAGAACTGGAGGCACGGGTGCTCGGCGCGAAGGACCGCGTCGTGGCGCTTGAATATCAGGTTTTTACCGAGGTGCGCCAAACGGTTGCCGAGCAGCTTCACCGAATTCAATTCACGGCGCAGGCGATTGCTCGGCTTGATGTGCTTTGCTCTTTTGCCGAAACGGCGGTCAAACAGCAGTATGTTCGCCCGGTCGTGGACATGAGCGGCGAAATCCGTATTAAAAACGGCCGCCATCCCGTGGTGGAATTTTTGCAGGATGTGCCGTTTGTGCCGAACGATACCTATCTCAACGATCGGGAGGATCGGATCGCCGTCATAACGGGGCCCAACATGGCGGGCAAATCCACCTTTATGCGCCAGACGGCGCTCATTGTGTTAATGGCGCAGATCGGCAGCTTTGTCCCTGCCGAAAGTGCGACGATCGGCGTGGTAGACAGTATTTTTACCCGCGTCGGCGCCTCGGATGATCTGTCGTCGGGGCAATCGACCTTTATGCTGGAAATGAGCGAAGTTGCCTCTATTTTAAAAAATGCGACCGCCAAAAGCCTGATTATATTTGATGAGATAGGACGCGGCACATCGACCTTTGACGGCATGAGCATTGCGCGTGCGGTCTTGGAATATGTTGCGGATCGCAAAAAAATCGGTGCAAAAACGCTGTTTGCAACGCATTATCATGAGCTGACCGTTATGGAGCAGGAGATCGACGGCATCAAAAACTATAATATCGCCGTGAAAAAACGCGGGGATGACATCACCTTTTTGCGCCGCATCGTTCGCGGCCCTGCCGATGACAGCTACGGCATTGAAGTGGCAAAGCTGGCGGGAATTCCCGATAAGGTCGTTTCCCGCGCAAAAGAAATTCTGTGTTCTCTCGATAACGGCTCGGATAGCGGGCGACCGACGGGAACGGCTGCGCGCTTTGAGGAGGACGAGCAAGAAGGGCAACTTTCCTTGCTTCCGATGGCGGAAAACAGCGTGATGGAACGGCTCAAAGCGATAGATGTCAACACGCTGACACCGATCGAAGCGCTTCAGACGCTTTATGAGCTGACAAAAGAAGCCAAATCGGTATAAAGACAACAGGGATTTTAAAAAAGGAGGGGCGCACATGGCAAAAATACAGGTGCTGGATAAGCATACAGCGGAGCTGATTGCCGCCGGAGAGGTGGTCGAGCGTCCTTCTTCCGTGATAAAAGAACTGGTTGAAAACTGTGTGGACGCAGGCGCAACAAGTATTTGTGTTGAAATCAAAAACGGCGGCATCTCGTTTATGAGCGTTTCGGACAACGGTGAGGGAATGGCAAGAGAGGATGTCCCCGTTGCGTTTCTCCGTCATGCGACCAGCAAGGTTAAAACGGCAAACGATCTTGACGCCATTTCCACATTGGGATTTCGCGGAGAGGCGCTCGCTTCTATTGCCGCTGTCTCACGGGTGGAGCTGACTACGCGGCGCGAAGAGGATTTGGCGGGAACACACTATACGCTTGAAGGCGGCGAGCCGGGGGAATTGGAAGACATCGGCTGTCCGAAAGGTACGGTTATCACGGTTCGCGATCTTTTCTACAATGTTCCCGCACGCATGAAATTTTTGAAAAAGGATGTAAGCGAAGGAAATTCCGTTGCGGCGGTCATGGACCGCTTGGCGCTTTCCCATCCGGACATCTCGTTTCGGTTTGTGCGCGATGGGCGGGAGGAGCTGAACACCTCCGGGAACGGCGACCTGCACGGCTGCATCTATTCTGTTCTCGGCCGCGATTTTGCCGGACGGTTGATGCCTGTCGATTACACACTTGACGGAATAACGGTAAACGGCTTTATTTCGTCTCCTGCGGCTTCGCGCGCCAACCGTACGATGCAGCATTTCTTTGTCAACGGCCGCTATGTCAAAACCCGAACGGCAATGGCGGCGTTGGAGCAGGCATATAAAGGAGCCGTTATGTCAGGACGGTTTCCGGCGTGTGTATTGTTTTTAAGCATGCCCTTCGAAACGGTAGATGCGAATGTTCACCCTGCAAAAGTGGAAATTCGCTTTCTTGATGAACGCCCGATATTTAATGCGGTATTCCATGCGGTCAAAACGGCACTGCAGGGAAGCACCCAGCCAAAAAGCGTTTCGCTTCCGAGGCCGTCGGCGTCTTCGGTCGGATCACAGTTAAAGCTTGATTTTCAAAAGCCCCTTGATGTACCGAGCGTACCTGCCGATGCTCCTGCGCCGGTCACCCCGAAAACCTTTTCGCCCGACATTATCCGTTCGGTTCCGATCGTGCCCGAAGCAAACGGCCCTGTTTTAACGGTGCGCGATATGTCCGAACGATGGGGCGATTTGCAGCGGCCGCCCGCAGCTGCACCAATATCGCATTCCGGCGTATCGGAAGGCACCGCGGCGCCGCAAAAATCAGAGAATCATAAACACGCGGAAGATCCAATGACATATGCACTGTCCGATGAGGTGCAAATGATTGAAGAGGAAAAAGAGCCCCCGGCTGTTTTGTATATCGGCGAGCTGTTTAAAACATATCTGCTTGCGGAAATGGACGGCGTTTTTTATATTATTGATAAGCATGCCGCTCATGAAAGGCTGATTTATAATCAACTGACTGCGGCGGAGCACATTGAGTCTCAACAGCTTTTGGCTCCTGTATCGGTGACGCTCGGCAGGGAAGAATATGCCGCGCTCATCCCCGAGCTGCCGACGCTGCGAAAAGCGGGCTTTGAAGCGGAGGAATTCGGCGGTCGGGAAATATTGGTGCGTGCGGTTCCGATGCTGCTGTCCGGCTGTGACATTGCCGCCGCCGTGCAGGAGATGGCGGGCGGATTTGCCGAAGGCGGAAAGGCGATCAAGCTGGCTCCTCTCGACTGGATTTATCATTCGACCGCATGCCGTGCGGCGATCAAAGCGGGGGATGAGAACCGCCCGCAAGAGCTTGCCGATTTTGCAAAGCGGGTTCTTTTAAATGACGATATTCGCACCTGCCCGCACGGACGCCCTGTTTGTTTTTCGTTGACAAGGAAGGAAATTGAAAAGCAGTTCGGGCGGATTGTTTGAAAGTATCCAAACGGAGGGATCGATCTTGTCATCGCCAAAAAAGCCGCTGATTGTTGTGGCGGGGCCGACCGCTTCCGGTAAGACGGCACTGTCGGTCATGCTGGCACTTGCTCTTGACGGTGAAGTGGTTTCCGCCGATTCCATGCAGGTATACAAGGGGCTGCAAATTGCCACGGCGCGCCCGACCGAAGAAGAAATGAAGGGCGTACCGCATCATCTGCTCGGGCATGTGTCGCCGGATACACCTTATCATGTCGCGCGCTATGCGACAGAGGCGCGTGCGGTCATTGATGAGATATATGCGCGGGAAAAGCAGCCGATTTTATGCGGCGGAACAGGACTGTATATTGCCGCCGTGACCGACAATGTACAGTATAAAGAGCAGAATGACGACGAAGCACAGTGTATTCGCGCTCATCTTACACAGGAGCTGCAAGCCTTCGGAGAACAGGCAATGTGGGACAGACTGAACACCGTAGACCCCGAACTGGCCGCAAAGCTGCACCCGAACAATCGGGGGCGTGTGTTAAGGGCGCTGGAGGTTTATGAGCTGACCGGCATCCCGATGAGTGTACAGCAACAGCGCCAAATGCAAGAGGATTGTCCTTATGATGTAAAAATGCTGGTGCTTGATTTTCACGACAGACAAATTCTTTATGACCGCATTGACCGCCGCGTGGACAATATGCTGGCAAATGGTCTTTTGGAAGAAACCGCCCGTATCGTTCGCTCCGACTGGCCGACGGCTATGCAGGCGATCGGCTGTAAAGAATTGAAGCCCTATTTTGACGCGGACTGCACGCTTTCGCAGGCTGTTGAACAAATGAAACGAAGATCAAGGCAGTATGCCAAGCGACAGCTTTCTTGGTTTCGTCGCCTTGATACGGCAACACGCTTATATGTTGATGATTATACCGATCGGGATGCACTGCTGGCAGCCGCCTTGCAGGCTTTGCAATAAACACAGAAGTTTCTGACAGCGTTGTCATAGAGACGGAAAGGACGGACGAATATGGATACATTTGCCAAAAGGCTGTTGACGGTTATCGGTGCGTTACTGCTGATTGTTTATGTTGGATATCAGGTTTTTTTGGTTGCCTATTCGCCGGTCAAATTGGAAACCGCCATTTCGTATAGTGAATATGAGACGGTGGATACCGACGGGCTGATCATCCGCAGCGAAACAATGGTACCCATGAATAAAGATGGGTTTGTTTATTATGTGGCCGAGAACGGGAGCCGCGTCTCAAAGGGCGGAAGAATTGCGGATATTTACGCCAATGAGCAAGATGCGGTGGCACAGAAAAATCAGCAAAAACTGGATCAAATGATCGAAGAGCTGGAGAATATTCAAGAGCAGGGTCAGAACGGGCGTACCAATCTGAATGTCATTAACACACAGCTCCGAAAATTGCAAACGGAATTGATAGCGGAGGTTTCCTCTCCGTCTTTTTCGGATATTGACGGCTTGTTTTCCGATCTTCTTTCTGTGATGAATAAGCAGCAAATCACAATCGGACGCGTTTCCGATTTCAGCGAACGGATCGCTCAGCTGAAAGCACAGCGCGATCAGTTGTCGGCAGCGGGGGCGCTCGCTTCTGTCACGTCGCCCGTTGCCGGATATTTTGTAAACAGCATAGACGGCTACGAAAACACGGTCTCTGTTGACTCGGTTCTCTCTATGACGACAACGGATATCAACAATGTCATGCAAGAAGAGGCAGCCCCTGAAACGGGCTATATCGGGAAAGTGGTCGGAAGCTATGAGTGGTATCTCGCCTGCGTCGTACCGTCTCAAAAGATGGCACAGCTTGCTCTTGACAGCACGGTGAAGGTGCGGCTGCCGTTTGTTTCCGGCGACCCGATTCCCGTCACTATTGTAGCGGAAAACCGCGATCGCGACGGCAATGTGGCGGTTATTCTGCGATGTGATTATATGTCCGCCGAGCTGTCGGATATCCGAAAAGAGCAGGTACAGATTTTGGTAAAAGAGCACAGCGGACTTCGCGTTCCCGATGAAGCGGTACACTTTAACGAAAACGGCGAAGCGGGCGTGTATGTGCAAGAAGGCAATATGATCTCATTCCGTCGCATTCAGGTGCTGTATCACAGTGAAACGGAGAATTATTCGATCTGTGCTGCGGTGGACGATGACGGGTATCTCAAGCTGTATGACGATATTGTGACAGAAGGGAAGAATCTATATGACGGAAAAATCGTTCACGGATGAGCAAAAACAGGTTATCCGTCAATATGAGGCGGTTTGTGAACGACTTGAAAAAGCGTGCTTGTCGGCCGGGCGCAAACGAGAAGAGGTGACCCTTATCGGCGTCACGAAAACCGTTTCACCAGATTTGATCAACGCGGCGATCGCTGCGGGGCTGTCCGATATCGGCGAAAACCGCGTGCAGGAATATCTTTCCAAGAAGGACAGTTTAAATCTTAACGGCGTAAAAACGCACTTGATCGGGCATTTGCAGACAAATAAGGTAAAACAGATAGTCGGGACTGTCGATATGATTCAATCGGTCGACAGCGTTCGTTTGGCGGCTGTCATTGACAAGGCGTCTTTTGAAAAAGGAATTGTCACACCCGTCCTTATGGAAGTAAACATCGGTTCCGAAGAAAGCAAATCCGGCGTTTCGGCGGAAGAAACCGAACAACTTTTGACGGAAATTGCCGAATTTTCGCATATTTCGGTGCGGGGACTCATGACAGTGCCGCCGATTTCAGAGAATGAGGCAAAAAAAAGATACTATTTTTCAAAAATGCGCGAACTGTTTATTGACATTCGGAGTAAAAACATAGATAATATATCTATGGATATCTTGTCGATGGGAATGTCGAATGATTTTGAAAGTGCCGTTGCGGAAGGAGCCACTATGGTGCGTGTCGGTACGGCGATATTCGGTCACCGTGTGTATCCATGAAAAAGCAATCAATAAATTTTACTATATTTTTTTGGGAGGTAAATCAAAATGGGATTGTTTGACAAGCTGAAGACCATGATGGGAGACCCCGATGCAGAAGAGTATGCGGACGCGTATGATCAGGAGGACGAGATGGTATCGCATGCGGAGGATAAGCGCGAGCCGATTGCCGAACCTCGCCGTAATAATAAGGTCGTCAATATCCACGCTACCGCACAGCTTCAGGTGGTGCTGGTTAAGCCCGAGCGATTTGATGATGCAAGCTCGATTGCCGATCATTTAAATGCGAAGCGCACGGTGGTTTTGAATCTGGAATCGGCCAGCAAAGAGGTTTCCCGCCGCATTCTCGACTTCCTCAGCGGCGTCGCCTATGCCAACGACGGACAAATCAAGAAGGTAGCCAATTGTACCTTTATCATTACCCCGTATAATGTCGGCATCATGGGCGATCTTTTGGACGAACTGGAGAACAATGGCCTCTACTTCTGATTTAACCGCACAGGATCAATATTTGTGTTCCAGATTAGAGGATATTGTTTGCCGCGCCGAGGAGCGCTATACGCCCGGATTTATCGGATTTTTAGACGAGCGGGAAACAGCGCTCATATACGCACAGCTTCAACATATTTCTTTTAACAATGTCTCATGGCGCTTTTACGGCGGCTATGAAGATGCGGAGCGTACGATGCTCGGGGTGTTCCCGAAAGATTGCCCGCTTGAAGATGCCGATTTCCCGCTGGATCCGATTGCCTTTTGTTACCGAAAGCAGGCAGACATCTCGCATCGCGATGTGCTCGGCAGTCTGATCGGCTGCGGCATCAAGCGTGGAAAAATCGGCGATATTCTCTGCACCGAGTCGTTGTCGGTCGCTTTTATACAGCGCGATTTGGTCGCGTTTGTACGCGATACGATCGAGCGGATCGGACGCGAGGGTGTGCGGGTGCAGGCACCTTATTTTGGAGAATTGCCCGTTTCTCGCTCGTTTCGGACGATTCGCGCAACGGTTGCGTCCGCGCGGCTTGACTGTGTGCTGAAAGCACTGCTCAATGTGTCGCGGGAGCAGGCTGCCGAACGGATCACATCTGCTCTTGTGTTTGTAAATCACAAGCAGGAGGAATCTGTCCGTGCGTCGGTGAAAGCGCAGGATATGATATCCGTCCGAGGTGTCGGACGCTTTGTTGTGGATGAGATTTCGTCCGTGACGAAAAAAGGGCGTTTGGTCCTTGCCGCAAGGCAATATTTGTAAAAGCTTTTTCGCAGTTTACTGCGGAAAATGATGAGATAATCCGTACTTTAGGAGGATGAGAACTATGTACACAGCTTCGGATATCCGCAATGTTGAATTTACCAAAAATATGGGTGGATTTAAGGCAGCGGAGGTGGATGTCTTTGTTGACCGGTGTGCCGATACAGTGGAAGCACTGACGGCGGAAAAGGATGAACTGAATAAAAAGTTGGCGATTTTGGCCGATAAGCTTCAGGAATACCGCCGGGATGAGGACAGTATTCGCTCTGCATTGCTCAGTGCGCAGAGACTCGGGGATTCGGTCGTAAGAGATTCCAACCAAAAGGCGGAAGCAATTATTGCCGCGGCCAATCAACAGGCAAAGGAAATTGTCGAAAACGCGCACAGGGAGGCTGAAAAATACGCCTCTGAAAAAGAGCGCCTGAAAAAAGAAATCAGCGATTTTAAAGCGGATATTCTCTCCATGTACAAAGAGCATCTTTCTATCATTAAGTCCATTCCCGATGTTCACGCGCAAGCGGTGCGCCCGGCTGAAGAAGCAGCGGCGGCTCCTGTCGCCGTTCAGCCCGAACCGACAACGGCCGTTGCAGAGCCGGAGCCTGCACAGGTTGCTCCCGTTTCACAGGAAGCGGACGAAGAAGAGCCTGTCAAAACGGTACCGCTCAAATCGAAGTTTGCCAATTTGAAATTCGGCGAGGATTATGATATCGGACAGGACCAGGACGATTAACATAGACGGTTTCAAACGGCTTGATTTGTTGCTTTGCGCGGCAAATCGGGCCGCTTGCACAGTATATCGCTTTTCACAATACTTGCTGTATTGCAGATGAGCATAAAGGGGTTATCAAGCGGATGGAACAACAGGATTACAACAAAACATTGAATTTGCCGGTAACGGATTTTCCCATGCGCGCCGGGCTTCCGAAGCGTGAACCGGAAATGCTGAAGGATTGGTATGCATCGGATCTCTATGGCGAGCTGATGAAAAAGAACGAGGGAAAACCGCTTTGGGTGCTTCACGACGGCCCTCCGTATGCCAACGGGGACATTCACATCGGTACCGCACTGAATAAAATCATCAAGGACATGATCGTTCGTTACCGCAATATGAGCGGATGGCTGTCGCCGTATGTGCCCGGGTTTGATACGCACGGTCTGCCGATTGAATTGAAGGCGCGTGCAAAAGTCGGCGCAGAAAAGGCGGCAACCATGTCACCTGTTGAAATTCGTCAGCTTTGCCGCGAGTTTGCGCTGACCTATGTTGACAATCAGACGGAGCAATTTAAACGGCTCGGCGTGCTCGGCG
>JBJEIR010000016.1:0-5910 GCA_051877215.1 Acutalibacteraceae bacterium
AACGGTTTCTTTTGTCATAGCTTTGTCATCCTTTCGGGCATATAAAATAGTATACCAGATCAATCAAATAGTCCGCATATAAAATAAAGTATACAAAAAGGCGGCGGCAATGTCAAGTGCTGCCGCCCACAATTATTGTGCGGGCGGCATCCTGCCGCACGACAGCGCCTGCTCACAAAAATTTACAAATTCGTGTGCTTCGTCTTGCATTTCATGGGTAAAGGTTTTATAATAGAATATGCGAAAACATAGGAAACAGAAGCGACGGTCACCCGCTGCTTCTTCAAAGGAGTGCTTGTCAATGCAGGAGATTCGTTTTGAACCGGCAAAAACCTTGAAAGAGAAGCCTACCGACTCCTCAAAGCTCGGCTTCGGTAATATTTTTACCGACCATATGTTTATGATGAATTATGACGAGGGACAGGGCTGGCATGATGCCCGCATCGTACCGTACGGCCCTCTTTCGCTTGACCCGGCCGCCATGTGCCTTCATTACGGGCAGGAGGTCTTTGAGGGTATGAAAGCATACCGCGCGCCCGACGGCCGTGTGCTGCTGTTCCGACCCGATCGCAATATGGCGCGTCTCAACCTTTCAAACGACCGCCTTTGCATCCCGCCCATCGACGAGGACTTCGCGGTGGAAGCGGTCAAAAAGCTGGTGTCCGTTGAAAAAGACTGGATCCCCGACGGCCCCGATACCTCCCTGTATATCCGGCCGTTTATTATCTCCGTCGATCCCCATGTGGGCGTGCATCCGGCACAGCATTTGATTTTTATGATCATTCTGTCGCCGGTCGGCTGCTATTATCCCGAGGGGCTCAATCCGGTCAAGATCTATGTGGAGCGCCAATATGTCCGCGCCGTCAAAGGCGGCACGGGCTTTGCCAAGACGGCCGGCAACTATGCGTCCTCGCTGAAAGCGCAGGAGGTTGCGGCCGAGGAGGGCTATACACAGGTGCTGTGGCTCGACGGCGTCGAGCGCAAATATATCGAAGAAGTCGGCACGATGAATGTGTTCTTCAAAATCGGCGGCGAGGTTATCACGCCCGCTTTGCAAGGCAGCATTCTCGGCGGCATCACCCGTATGTCCTGCATTGAAATGCTCAAGTCGTGGGGCGTGCCTGTCGTGGAGCGGCCGCTGCTTTTGCAGGAGGTCGTCGACGCGGCGGCAAACGGCACATTGGAGGAAGCCTTCGGCACCGGCACGGCGGCGGTCATTTCGCCGATCGGCGAGCTGAAGGTGGACGATCAAATTATTCCCATCAACAACGGCGAGATCGGCGAGACGGCGCAAAAGCTGTACGATACGCTGACCGATATTCAAAACGGCCGTCAGCCGGATCCGTTCGGCTGGACCGTGACGGTGGACTGATACCGTTTGACGCGAAAAAGGCAGCTCTTTTCCCCAAAAAAGAGCCGCCTTTCGCTTTTCTCGGCTGCCGCTTTCGAAAAGGGAATAAAAGGCATCCGATAAGCGGCACAGACTTGACGGTGCCCGTATTTGGTTGAGAAGAAAAGAGGAGAGGGCTTATGAAGGATTCCGTAACAGAGCTGCAAACCGAAATGCCGCAGACAAAAAAAGCCAACGGTACGCTTCGATTGATTTTGACGGTTTCGCTGATCGCGCTGGCGGTCGCAGGCGCGGCCGTTGCGCTCATTTTGCTTGTTTTCGGGAATTCTGCCGGGCGGTATGTGTCCCGCGACGATCAGGGCGTGTATATTCTCTCGCCGGGTGAGAGGACAACGCTGTCTTTGTCGGTTTCAAACGGCAGCCTGCAATACAGTGTGGAGCGGGACGGACGCGTGTTTATAGAGCCGAGTGCCCTCGGCGTGACGGTGGATCAGACGGCTTACGGAGAGCTCTCGTCTGTGGAGGAGCTCGGCGCGGTGTCGGCACAGCTTCGCACGGATGTGCGTCAGGTGCGCGGGCGTGTGCGTGAGGCAAACGGCTCGTGCGTTTCGCTTTGCGTTCCCGTCGGCGAGGGAGACAGCGCCTTTACGCTGGAAGCGCGCGTCTATGATGACGGCGTGGCGTTTCGCTATATTTTGCCGGGTGAAGGGAAACGAACGGTCAAGGGAGAGCAGACTGCGTTTTCTCTGCCGACGGGCGCGGCGTTGTGGGCGTCCGACACACATGTGTATTATGAAAGCAAGGTGTCTCGGCGCGACCCCTCCAAGCCGGGAACGGGCACTTTGAGTACGCCGGCGACGGTGGAGCTGAGCGACGGCGGATACGCCGCGATCTTGGAAGGGAATCTGGCCGATTATGCCGGAATGTCGCTGAAATGGAGCGACCGATACGAATACAGCGCCAGCTTTGAGCACGGCGCGTCCGGCACCTTTGCGCTTTCCGACGAGATCACGACGCCGTGGCGCATCGTGGCGGTGGCAGACGACCTCAATGAACTGGTCAATAACACGATTGTCTATCAGGTGTGCGACGAGCCGGATGAAGGGCTGTATGCGGGCGACTGGGTAAAACCCGGCCGCGTGATGTGGTCGTGGATTTCCGGCAGAAATTCTTCGATGGTCACGCCCAAAATCATGAAGGAGTATACGAATGCTGCCGCCGAGCTCGGCTTTGAGTACAATCTCATCGACGAGGGCTGGGTCAACTGGGGGAGCTATGAAAAAACCTTGAAGGACCTTGTTGCACAGGGCGAGCCGTACGGCGTCGGACAGCTCGTTTGGACGGGCATGACGGCGGGAGCGGGGTATAACGGAACGATCGACAGCCTCGAGGATGCGCAGGCGTATATTGATTTTCTATCTGCAATCGGCGCCGCGGGCGGCAAGATGGATTTCTTTACAAAGGAAACCGATGTCGACATGGGCGTAAACATCTATCGTGATATTTTGCAGTATGCCGCCGAAAAGCAGCTTGTGATCAACTTCCACGGCTGCAACAAGCCGACGGGGTACGATGCGACCTTCCCGAATGAGCTCAACCGCGAGGCGATCCTCGGCTTTGAATCGACAAGGGCGAATGACCGCCGCACGATGGCGCAGATGTTTACGACCCAGCCCTTTACCCGCAATTTGGCGGGGCATGCGGATTACACCCCCGCCGTCAACACGGCGTTTCTGATGGCGCAGCTTGTGCTGACCGACTCGCCGCTTCAATCCATCGGCACCGATCCAAAGACGCTTCTTTCCCTGCCGTCGTTGGAAATGATCAAGAGCGTGCCGACCGTGTGGGAGGAGACGGTCGTGCTGCCGCAAAGTGAAATCGGCAAGGCGGCGGTGTACGCCCGCAAAGCCGAGAGCGGAAGCTGGTTTGTCGGCGGCATCAATTATAAAGCGAGCGGGGAAACCGCGACGCTTGATCTGTCGCTGTTCCTGGAGGACGGAACCTACCATATGGAGCTGTGGACAGACGGCACAAACGGCCTTGAAAAAGAGGTGCGCTCCGTCACAAAAGAGGATACGGTCGAGGTGCCGTTTTCCGAGCTGCACGGTTTTATCATCCGTTTTGACCGCGTGACCCTGTCACAGTACGGCGGCAAGATCGGCGCGGACGGCACCGTGACCGTGACGGCGGCCGATCCTTCTACGGTCATCGCCTACACGCTCGACGGCAGCGAGCCGGGGAGCGGCTCTGCTAAGGTGGAGTCGGGCGGCACAATCGCGCTTGAGGACACCTGCGTTTTGCGCATCAAGATTACGGGCGGCGCGGGAGAAGGCGGACAATATTCCTGCCGCTTTAATAAGATGAACTGACGGCACTTGCAAATCACCTCTGAGCGTTTTGGGAGAGAAGCCCGAAAGCGTCTGCCGATTTGTAAAACGCAGAATCGTTTTGAAGCGTTTCTTTTCAAACAACCGCATAACCGTCGGCGAGGCCTTTCGGGATTTTCCGAAAGGCCTCGTTGTTTTTGCGGGCCGCGTGTGCTATAATAAGCATAGTTAGGCGAGACTTTACGGGCGGTCGGCCTTACGGGGGCTGCCCCGTCGGTGTGCGGTCCCGCTTCGAATACAAGGGAGGACGGATCATGCCGCAGAGCATTTCTTATACGGTACCCGCCCATATGGACGGGCAGACGGTGCAGACCTTTTTGCGCCGCGACTGCGGCATGAGCTGGCGCATGGTTGTGCGGCTGAAACGGGTGGAAAACGGGATTTTGCTCGACGGCGTGCATGTGCGCACGATCGACCTGCTTAAAAGCGGTCAAACATTGACGGTGACATGGCCCGAGGACACGGTTCGCATTGAGGGCGCACCGATTCCGCTTGCGGTTGTGTATGAGGATGAGGATGTGCTGGTCGTCAACAAGCCGCCGTTTCTGGCGGTGCACCCGTCGGCGGGCAAGCCCGATCCGACGCTCGCCAACGCGGTGGTCGCGTATTATCGGGAGCGGGGAGAGTGCCACAGCTTTCGCCCGCTCAACCGTCTCGACCGCAACACGAGCGGCCTGCTGCTCGCCGCCAAAAGCGCGCATATGGCCTATCGCCTTGCAGGGCAGTGCCAAAAGGAATATGTGGCGGTGGTGACGGGAACACTGACGGGGGACGGCGTGATCCATCAGCCGATCCGTGTCAAAGAGGGCTGCACCATCACGCGCGAGGTGGGCGAGGGCGGAAAAGACAGCCTGACCCGTTACCGCGCGGTGGCGAACGACGGCTCGGTGTCGCTCTTGCGGGTGGTGATCGAGACGGGGCGCACCCATCAGATACGCGTACATATGGCGTGGCTCGGCCATCCGCTTGTGGGGGACACCGTATACGGCACGAATGAAGAGCTGCCGCGCCATGCGCTCCACTGCGCGCGTATGGTGTTCACGCATCCGCGAAGCGGAGAAAAAATCGATTTACAGGCGCCGCTGCCCGACGATATGGTCGAACTGCTGAAAATGCACGGAATGGAACGGGCATGGGAAGGAGAGGATCCGTTTTGCCTGCTATGATTTCTCACTATTTGCTGGCGCGCCGCGTGCTGCGCGCACAGGGATTGCCGGCCGTCTTGCGCAAAGACGCGTTTTTGATCGGCGCGCAGGGACCGGATATTCTGTTTTTTCACCGCGTCTATCCGTGGCAGCCGGGAAAGGCGTCCTTTCGCCTCGGAAATGCGCTGCATGAGATACGGCCGTCCCGTTTGTTTGATACGGCGTATTCCCTTTTGAAAACCACGCCGAAGGCGGACTATGCAGTCGTTTACAGCTATATACAGGGGCTTTTGTGCCACTATGCGGCGGATCGCACCGTTCATCCGTTTGTGTGCTTTTGGCAGGAATGGCTGCGCAGACAGGAGCCGCATTTCGCCAAAAAAAGCAATCCGTATCACTACCGCATAGAAAGCGCGCTCGACGGCGAGCTGCTGCGGCATGACACGGGTCAGCGCGTCAGCCGCATGGTGTTGACAACGGTGCTTCCGCCGACGGACGCCGCGTGCGACCGCGCAATCGGGCGTTTTTACAATCGCCTGCTGCGCAGGCTGTTCGGCGTTTCGCCCTCGGAGAAATCCCTGTATAAAGCGGTCGGGGATATGCGCGTGTCGATGTGGCTGATGACCGATCATCACGGCGTAAAACGCGCGCTGCTCAGGGGCGCGGAAAAGGCGGCGGGAGTGGGAGCACTGCTGTCTCCCTTGCTGCGCTCCGACCGTCTTGATGACCGCGATTATGCCAACAAGCGGCATTGCCCGTGGAAAGATACGAACGGCACCGTCCGCACGGAGGATTTTCTGACGCTGTGCGACGAGGCGACGGCACTGTCCGTATCGCTCATTTCAGATTTTGCCATGGAAAAAAGCGGATGGGACATGACACAGGATATTGATTTTGCCGGCAGGGTCTACCGCTCTGCTGCCGAAGGCTAGGGTAACGGTAATCATCCGAACCCGTCAAAAACGCCGTATGAAAGCGATATTTGTCGCTTTCGCTGTTGCCTTGCGTCAGCAAGGCTGCCATCTCA
>JBJEIR010000017.1:0-5804 GCA_051877215.1 Acutalibacteraceae bacterium
GGCTCGGTTATGTCTGCGGGCCCGCCCCTGTCATGAAACAGGTGATCAAGCTGCACCAGTTTGCCATTATGTGTGCGCCGACCACAGCGCAATACGCCGCCATAGAAGCGCTTGACCACGGCGACGAGGATGTCGAACAGATGCGGGACGACTATGATCAGCGCCGCCGCCTGATCGTCAGTGAGCTCAACCGAATGGGACTGACCTGCTTTGATCCGCAGGGGGCTTTTTATGTGTTTCCGTCCATTCGCAGCACCGGTCTTTCCTCGGAGGACTTTTGTATGCAGCTGCTGGAGCAAAAGCGGGTCGCGGTGGTGCCGGGTACGGCGTTCGGCGATTGCGGAGAAGGGTTCGTCCGTATTTCTTATTGCTATTCCATCAAGCATATTGTAGAGGCGATGCGCCGCATACGGGAATTTTTGTCCGAACGCGGACTTTTGCCGAAAGAGGGAGAGCCGCATTGAAAGCGATCGTGCTGGATGCGTTCGCAAAGGTCAATTTGACGCTGAATATCGAGGGAAAACGCTCGGACGGCTATCATCTGCTTTCGTCGGTGTTTCAGAGCATTTCTCTTGCGGATCGCATTGTATTGGAAAAGGCGGATGACCGAACACTTTGGCTGTCCGACCCGACGCTTGTGTGCGATGAGCGCAACACAGCTCTTCGTGCCGCAAATGCTTTTTTTAAGGCGACGGGGATACCCGGCGGTGTACACATCCGTATTGAAAAGCATATTCCGCAGCAGGCAGGGCTTGGCGGCGGTTCCGCTGATGCGGCGGGGGTGCTGGTTGGCTTGAATGTGCTTTACGGAGCGGATCTTTCCCAAAAGGCGCTTTGTACAATCGGCGAGACGATCGGCGCAGATGTGCCGTTTTGCATTGTCGGCGGCACGGCAATGGTGCGCGGTATCGGGGAAATTGTCGAACCGCTTGCGGAGCTTCCGCCTTGTTTTTTGGTGCTGGCAAAGCCGCCTGTCGGCGTATCCACCGCGGCGGCGTATGCGGCGGTCGATGCTGTGAAGACAGTGCCGTCCGATCAGCAGGCTCTTTGCCGCGCGATTGAAAAAGGCGATTTAAAGGCTGTCGGCGCACAGCTCGGCAACGCATTTTTGCAGGCGCTTGCGCTTTTTGAAGCGGATGCTCTTGTTGAGAGGATGCGCGCTTTTTCACCGCTCGGCGTTACGATGAGCGGCAGCGGCTCCACGGTGTTTGCGCTGTTTGAAAAGCGGGAGCAGGCCGAGGCTTGCGCGCATAGTCTTGCGGATATCGCACAGGCTATTGTTTGTACGCCTTGTCAAAACGGAACAATGATTATCCGAAAGGACTGATTGTATCAATGGGCTATCCTTATTTCACATTTTACTCGGACCCGTTGTCCATGGGACTCTACTTTCTCGCCATTTTGATCATGCTTTTGTCTATTGCAGCACAGGTAAAGGTCAAATCCACTTTTCATCAATATGCACAGGTCATGAATCGCAGCGGATTGACAGGCGCAATGGCGGCACGGCGTGTCTTAGAGGCAAACGGTGTGCAGAATGTGCAAATCCTTTCGGTTGCGGGAGAACTGACCGACCATTATGATCCGCGCGCCAATGTGATCCGTCTTTCCGAGCCGGTCTACGGCAGCGCGACGGTTTCCGCTGTCGGCGTGGCGGCGCATGAAGCGGGACACGCGGTGCAGTACGCAAAAGGGTATGCGCCCATTCGCGTGCGCGCGGCGATCCTGCCGGTGGCGCAGTTTGCCTCCGGTGCGGCGATCCCGCTGGCACTGCTTGGGTTTGTTCTTTCCATGCTGTCTCTTGTATACCTCGGCATCGCTCTGTTTGCGGCGGTGACGCTGTTTCAGTTGGTCACGCTGCCGGTGGAGCTGAATGCGAGTCGCCGCGCCATTGCCGCGATCGGTGAAGGCGGACTGCTCGATGAGAAAGAAAAGGACGGCGCCAAAAAGGTGCTTCGTGCGGCGGCGATGACCTATGTCGCGGCGTTGGCATCCTCTCTTGTGCAGTTGCTTCGCCTGCTTGTAATGGCCAATAATAACCGACGGCGGTGAAATGCAGCCGCGGATTTCCAAAGGTGTTTTTTGCAAGGTGTTCAAAATGCGTATACGGGGAAAGGTGATCCCGCCCCTTTTCTTTTGAGAAAAATGGGGTTGACAATCGGTTTGCCTGCGCGTATAATGGAATAAATTCCATAAAAAACGATCTGTCCTGACGAAAGACTGCGAAGGGAACAAGACGACAGAGGGCAAGCCAAGAGAGCCGGCGGGTGGTGAGAGCCGGTGTTGCCGCTGCTTGTGTATAGCTCATCCCGGAGTTGTCCGCTCGAATCGCCGCAAGGCAAGGAGAGCGGAACGATTGACCCCGTTATCGGTCAGAGCCTTGTTTGAGGTTCGGTGAGGGGTGCGTTTGCACCTGAATTAGGGTGGTACCGCGTGCGAATGTCTCGCTCGTCCCTGTCTTTTCGGGGACGGGCGTTTTTTACGGCTTTTATACAATGCGGGGCTTTTCAAAAAGCTCCAAAGAGAGGGGTTTTTATCATGCTCAAACCGTCTTATCAAAAATACCGTCCGTTTCAGCAGATCGACCTTCCGGACCGTCAGTGGCCGTCTCGTGTCATCGACAAGGCGCCCGTTTGGTGCAGTGTGGATTTGCGCGACGGCAATCAGGCGCTTGTCGATCCGATGAATTTGGAGCAAAAGCTGGAATATTTCAAAGCGCTCTGCGACATGGGATTCAAGGAGATCGAGGTGGGGTTCCCTTCCGCATCCGAAACCGAGTATGAGATTTGCCGAGAGCTGATTGAGGGCGGACATATTCCCGACGATGTCACCATTCAGGTGCTGGTACAGGCGCGTGAACACTTGATCCGCAAAACCTTTGAGGCCATTCGGGGCGCCAAAAATGTCATCGTGCATTTTTACAATTCCACCTCCACCTTACAGCGCAAGGTGGTCTTTAAGAAGGATATGGCGGGCATTATTGATATCGCCGTGGAGGGCGCAAAGCTGATCCGCGAATTGACGGAATCGTATGACGGCGATACCCATATCCGTTATGAGTATTCCCCTGAGAGCTTTTCCGGAACGGAAATGGACAACGCAGTGGAAATTTGTGCCCGAGTGATGGAGACGCTCGGCAGTACCAAAGAAAATCCCGTCATTCTCAATCTTCCCAATACGGTGGAAATGTGTACGCCGAACACCTATGCCGATCAGGTGGAGTATTTTATCCGTCATCTTCCGAACCGCGAGGCGGCGATCATAAGCCTGCATCCGCATAATGACCGCGGCACGGGTGTCGCGGCGGCGGAGCTTGGGCTGCTCGCGGGCGCACAGCGAATCGAGGGAACGCTCTTCGGCAACGGTGAGAGAACGGGCAACCTCGATATTGTGACGATGGGGCTTAATATGTATACACAGGGTGTGGACCCTTGCCTCGATTTTCGCGATTTGCCGAAATATCGTGAAATGTTTGAGCGTTGCACCAATATGCGCATCGGCGAGCGTCAGCCGTATGTCGGCCAGCTCGTATTTACCGCCTTTTCCGGTTCGCATCAGGACGCCATCAACAAGGGCCGCGATTATATGGAGAAATCGGGAACAGAGTATTGGGAGATCCCGTATCTTCCGATCGACCCCGCCGATGTCGGACGCGAATACGAGCCGATTATTCGCATCAATTCCCAGTCGGGCAAAGGCGGCGCCGCGTATGTGATGCAGCACACCTTCGGGTATCATCTTCCCAAGGCGATGCACGCCGAGTTCGGTGCGCTTGTCAAGGCGGCGTGTGATGAAGCGGGACGCGAGATATCGTCCGAAGAGGTGTTTGCCGTCTTTGAACGGGAATATCGTCAAACACCGAAAGCGTATGAGCTTCATGCCTGCCGCTTTTACGATGAGGATACCATCAACCCGCAGACCGGCGAACACGATGTGCATTTTGTCGGCTCGGTAAAAACGCCGACGGGAGAAAAGTCGATGGAAGCGGTCGGAAACGGACCGCTCGACGCCTTTTTCAATGCGCTGCCGCAAATTTCTGTCTCCGGCTATGAATTTGTGACCTATCATGAGCATGCCATTTCAGCGGGCTCCGATTCCAAAGCGGTCGCATATGTTTGTCTGCGCTGCCCCGACGGGAAAACCCTTTTCGGCGTCGGTGTGTCGGGCAGTATCAACCGCGCTTCGGTCAAGGCGGTGCTGAACGCCGTCAACCGCAGTGTTAAAAAATAGTCGGTCGCTTTATGCAACGGCTTTCGTAGTATAAAACCCACAGATTGCTTTCAAATGGAGGTATCATGAATGAAAACCTATCAAATCACATTGCTGCGCGGCGACGGGATCGGTCCGGAGATTGTGAAGCAGGCGGTCAAGGTGCTCGACGCTGCCGGACGCAAGTTCGGCTTTGAGCCGGTGTATACCGATGCGCTCATCGGCGGCTGCGCTATTGATGAAACGGGCGTGCCGCTGCCGCAGGAGACGATCGACGCATGCCGCTCTTCTGATGCGGTGTTGCTCGGCGCCGTCGGCGGATACAAATGGGACGGACTTTCCGGAAAACAGCGCCCCGAAGCGGGCTTGCTCGGCATTCGCTCTGCACTGGGTCTGTTTGCCAATCTGCGCCCCGCTAAAATTTACGGCCCGCTGAAAAGCGCGTGTCCGCTGCGCCCCGATATCATCGGCGACAGCATGGATATCATGGTCGTGCGGGAATTGACCGGCGGTATTTATTTCGGGGAGCGCGGCAGAAAAACCGTTGACGGCGTGGAAGCGGCGTATGACACCGAATTCTATACGAAAACAGAGATTGCACGCATTGCAAAGGTCGCCTTTGAAACGGCGCGCAAGAGAAACGGCAGACTGCACAGTGTGGATAAGGCGAATGTGCTGGAAAGCTCCCGTTTGTGGCGCGAAACGGTCAATGAGACGGCAAAAGATTATCCCGATGTCGAGGTCAAGCACCTGTATATCGACAACGCCGCCATGCAGCTGGTGCGCGATCCGAAGCAATTTGATGTGCTGCTCGCGTCCAATATTTTCGGAGATATTCTCTCGGACGAAGCCTCTCAGGTGGCGGGCTCTATCGGTATGCTTGCGTCTGCTTCTCTCGGGGAAGGGACGCGCGGACTGTATGAGCCGATTCACGGCTCCGCTCCCGATATTGCGGGGCAAAACATCGCCAATCCGTTGGCAACCATCCTCTCTGCGGCCATGCTGCTGCGCTATTCGCTGGATGAAACCGAGGCGGCGGACGCCATTGAAAAAGCGGTTGAGACGGTGCTTGAAAAAGGCTTGCGCACACCGGATATCTATACCGACGGCACCACAAAGATCGGTACCGATGAAATGGGAAATGCCGTGGTCGCGGCATTGTAATTTCACGGCTTGCCCTTCACAGACGATTGTTAAAAACGCTCTGCGGTTTTTGCCGCAGAGCGTTTCAGTCTGTCAAAAAACCGCACTGTAAAACGACCGACCGACTTTTTTAACGCCCCCGACAACCCAAAAAGGGGCAAGGAAGAGACTTAGCAAAGAAGCGGAGCATTTTTGTGCTCTGCTTCTTCCATCGAAAAAGCCTGTTGTACCAAAGCCTGGCTCCCCTTACACAGGGGAGGCGCCGGTGCGCCGCTGTTCTTTGGCTCCCTCTGATGATGAAGAGCAGCTTTGGTGTGGGACCGTTCTTTGGCTCCCTCTGACGAGGGAGCTGGGCACCGCAGGTGACTGAGGGAGAGAATAATAATATTCTGCATTTATCGGAAATAAGTAATAATCAGGTATATTTTCTCTCCTATATTTTCTCTCCCTCC
>JBJEIR010000018.1:0-23933 GCA_051877215.1 Acutalibacteraceae bacterium
TCACCCGGCCACATGGTGTACAAGCTGGTATGCCATACTCCTAAGCGGAAGGTCGGGGATTCGAATTCCTTCAAGCGCGCCAAAAAGTGCCGAAAACCATCGTGCTTTCGGCACTTTTGCTTTTTTGATGTGTCACCCATCATTGTACAACCTACTCAGCCGGCACGGATTGTTCATAACTTTCGTCTTGACTTTTGGCTTTACACATGGGATACTTAATATATCTGTGAAATCAGTGGAGAACACGCAGGAAAAAGTTGAAAAAAATCAATTTATCGGTAGAGTGAAAAACGGCATTAAGATGAAAAATCTAAGATGAAAATCATACACCGGAAACGATGAAACGGGCCGCCGAGTGCCGTTTGCGCACAACGAGCCGTCCGACGGGCTGTCCGGCGGAAAAAGGAGGAAGGACCGATGCTGCAGGCAACGGTTGTCGGCCGTCGGATACGGCTGACAGGCTGCGACGATTTGCGCGTAGCGCCGTATGTGGCGTCCTTCCCCCGCTTTGAGGGACAACCGCAGTTTTCGATGGATATGCGGGAAGTCCCCGAACGGGTGGTTCCCTTTTGCAAGGCGGTCGGCCGCAGCGGGCGCATGCGCTGGGGGGAGCTGTCCGACGGCAGGCATATTCTTTATACCGCGCCTGTCGGCACGGGGTCGTCCTTTTCGCTGTTTTTTGACGACGGATTTTCCGATGTGAGGCTGGAAATGACCTCTTTTTCCGATGCCGAGACGCTGCGGTATCTGTATTTGTCCCAGTGCTTCGGATATTATTTGCTGGCGACCGGCGGCTGTGTTTTACACAGCGCGGGGCTCAAGCTCGGCGGCGCCGGTATGGCGCTTGCGGGCGCATCGGGCGTCGGGAAATCGACTTTGGCGGCGGCAATCTGTGCCGCCGAGCCGACCGCCGTTAACCTCAACGACGATTCGCCCGCCCTGCTCGAGCGGCAGGACGACTTTTGGCTGTACGGCACGCCGTTTTGCGGCGGGGATACGGCGTTTGCAAACGACAGCGCACCGCTTAAAGCGGTGGTCATGCTCTGTCAGTCGGGGGATAACCGCCTGCTGCCGCTTTCGCCGCAAAAGGCGCTTGCCGAGCTGCTGTCCTGTCTGCCGCGCCCGGCTTATTACGAGCCGCTTTGTACCGTCGCGGCAGACAGAGCGATAGGCCTTGTGCGGGAGGTGCCGGTCTACCGCTTTGAAAACGACGGAACAACCGCCGCGGCCGAAATGCTCCTCCGAGAGCTGGAAAAAGAGCACATTATATAGCACAGTATATAAAAAATAAGGATATAGAATAACACCATAGGCAATAGGCAGCGGGCAAATGTACGCTGTTTGGCAAAACGGAAAGGAAGAGAAGCGTCTTGAAGCTGAAGGAAGGCTTTTTATTGCGGCAGCTTGCAGGGGAATATGTCGTGGTTCCGGTCGGGGAAGCCTCTCTTGACCTGCGCGGGATGATTACGCTGAATGAGACGGGCGCGTTTTTGTGGGAGCAGCTTCAGTCCGAGCAGACCGAGCAGACCCTGACGGACAAGCTACTGGCGGACTATGCGGTGGACGAAGCGCAGGCAAGGCGGGATGTCGCCTCTTTTACGGAAAAGCTGAGACAGCAGGGCTTGCTGATCGAATAAACGGCTCTTCGAAACGAAAAGAGCCGATAACAGGATGGAATGTTATTTTTTCAGAAACGAGGGAACGCTGTGAAACGGGTAGGAAGTCTCGCGGTTATATGGATATCGGTGCTGGCGATGGTGCTGTCGGTCATTCCGGCCGCATCGGCAACAGAGGGGTATGAGACGGCAAGCTGTCTGCTTTTGGCAACCGAGCCGGAGCAGGCGTCCGGCTATGTGTCCTATTACCATAACGGAGAAGAGGTTGCGGCCGATCAGATGGTTTGGGTCGATGACGGCATACACGGAAAAGCCCTTTCTCTTGATGGGCAGTCGGATTATCTCGAAATCGGGTTTTATCAGCTTCGCATGGCGCAGATGACCTTTTCCACATGGATCAATTTCCGCGGAGCGGTCGATCCGGCCAATCCCGCGTCCGCCTATTGGCAGCGCCTGTTTACGATATCGTCGGGGGCGGACCGCTATTTTTCCGTGTCCCCCCATGCCTACGATACCACGGTCACGAATGCGCAGGGACAGCTTGACGGTGTGTATATGGAATATTACCGCGGCGACACCGAAGAGGGCGGCGAGGCGTTTTCGCTCAAGTCGTTTACCGGCGCGCGGTCGGGACAAAGCAACTTCGGACTGCCGCAAAACGAATGGCATCACATGGCGGTGGTGTCCGACGGACAGACCGCCAAGCTGTATATAGACGGCAACCTCATTCTCGATGAGATTTTGATGATGGGCATTGTGCAGATGTATGCCGATTCCATGACGATCGGCAAAGGCATTTGGAGCGATCCGATGCTCAATGCGCTTCTTGACGATACGATGATATTTGAAAAGGCGCTGACTGCGAGCGAAATTGCCGCGCTGATGCAAACGGGGGATCCCGCGCAGCTTTCGACGGCCGACACCTCCGCCACGCAGTATCTCCCGACACAGGCGCCGACCACCATCGCGCCGCTCGAAACGACCGCGCCCGCCGACAAACCGAATGTGCCGTTCGGCCTGCCCATGTGGGGCTTCCGTCTGGTGGTCATTTTGCTGGCGCTGTTCATCGTCATGACGGTGGCGGTCAACCTGTATGAGCTCAATTGGCGGAAAAATCATCCGAAGGAAACCAAAGAAAGCGCTGCGGCGTCGGGCGAAGAGCCGTCCATCAGCATCAAGGAGGCCGCCAAGCGAAAGCGGCAGCAGGAGCATGAGAAATTCTTGTCCGAGGAAGAGGACGAACATAAAAACGGCTAAGGGGGAAGCGGCGATGAACGGAAGAAAACGGATTGTGCGGTCGGTCGGTATACTGCTTGCCGTCTTGCTGCTGGCGTCATGTCCGCTGCTGCCTTTGGCTGCGGCGGAGGAAACGACAGCCGCTTCGGCGCCGCAGGAGTCGGCGGCAACCGAAGCGCAGCAGACGGCGGTATCGGACAGCATGTCGGTCAACAGTAAAATTTATTCACTGAAAATGAACGAGACGCAGGGCGCGATTGAGCAGACGCCCAACACCCCTGCTTTTTGGGAATATCCCCTTTTTCGCGCGGGGGAGGATCTCGCGGCGGGAACGATGATTGTGCGCAACGACAGTGAGGTGTCGGCGACGATGGAGCTGTCTCCCGTCAAGCTGCCGTACGGCGAGGAAGCGAAGCTGACATACCTCGATTATTTGATGGTGACGATTTATGAAGGGGAGCAGGTGCTGTATGACAACACCTATGCCCATATCAACGATGAGGAAGGCGGCTTTACGCTGAAATATGAGGACATGGCGCCCGGAGAGGAGCATGTCTACACCATTAAAATGCGCTGCCTGTATGCCTATCCGGGAGATCCGTATCAGGATGCGGCGGTGATGTCATGGAGCTTTACGGCTCAGCGTCAAACCACGGTCGTGGATACGCCGCAGGGGATGCCCGAATGGATGATCGTCACGCTCATCGCGGCGGGCGCTGCCGTCGTCATCATTATTGTGATCATGATCGTGCGGGCGATCGCTTCGCGCCGCAAGCGCCCGGCTTCTTTGCGGCAGGACGACGGTCGGGAGCCGCCGGAAGAACAGACGCAAAAGGAGGATGCGACGGATGACGACGGGACCGAAGCTGACGAATAAGCCCGAGCGGCAGTCCGGCATTGAGCTGCTGCGCCTGGTTGCCGTTTTGATGGTGGTCGGTGTCCATTATTTCGGAAAGGGCGGCGCCCTGACGCAGACTGTTGCCGGAACCGCCGATTATTATTTCACAAACGCGATGGAAAGCCTGATGATTGTCGGCGTGAATTGCTTTGTGCTGATCACGGGCTATTTCGGCGTGAATCAAACCGGACTGAAGCTGCGCAAAATAGTGGATTTGATGTGCATTGTCGCGTTTTGGGGAGCGATCTGTTATGCGGCGGCGATCGCCTTGGGATTGCAGCCTTTTCGCCTCGGTCTGCTGGCCAACGCCCTGTTTCCCTATCTGTTCGGGGAGCTTTGGTTCGTGAGGGTGTATATCATGCTCGCGCTGTTGTCGCCGTTTTTGAACGTAGCACTGAAATCGTTGTCGAAGCGGGCGTATGGAGTGCTGGTCGCGCTGCTGCTGGTGTTTTTCTCCGTATTGCCGACGGTGCTGCCGACGGTTTTTGCCGGTGACGGCGGGTACGGGCTTTGCCATTTTATTGTGATGTATGTCATCGGAGGCTATCTCCGGCTTCATTTGACGCGCCGCCCGCCCGCATGGGCGTCTTTGCTCGGATACGCGGTGCTTGCGGGCGGCTGTTTTGCCGCAGCGGTCATGGGGCTGTCGGCGGCATATTCCTATAACTTCATTTTTGCGATCGCCTCGTCCGTGATGCTCTTTCTCTTTTTCTCCGGCCTTCATATGCGCTCGAGAGCGGTGAATTTTGCGGCGGGCGCGGCGTTTGTCGTGTATGTACTCAACGACAATTTCATGCTCAGACAGTGGATGTATGACGATGTGATGCACACAGGGGAGTATTATCAGTCACCTTATCTTCCGCTGCACGCGCTTTTGTGTATCGTGCTCTTTTTTGCCGCGGCTCTTTTGCTGGGGCTCGCGCAGCGGGCACTGTTCCGCCGCACGCTCGACCGTGTGCTCGATAAGATCGGCTTTTTGAATACAACCTATCCGGTGTCGAAGAAAGCGGATACGGATGCACCCTGAAAACAGAGCGCCGTTTCGCGGGTTTGCCTGAAAAAACGCCGGAATTTTTCCGTTGACAAGTGATGAGAACTATGGTATACTAGCGGTTGCCGCATAAAACGGGCTTTTTTAAGTGTGCCTCTTTTTCGGTAAAACGGCGCTTGACTGCGCCGCCCGAAACGGATGCGCCGCCCCTATTTAGCGAGTCTGAAGAAAAGGTAGGAACCGAATATGTACGCGATTATTGAAACCGGCGGCAAGCAGTATAAGGTGAGCAGCGGCGATGTGCTGTTTATCGAAAAGCTGGATGCCGAAGCGGACAGCACGGTGACATTTGATAAGGTCATTGCGCTGCAAAACGACGAAGCTCTCTCGGTCGGCGATCCGTATGTTGCGGGTGCGACGGTCGAAGCCAAGGTGCTGAAAAACGGCAAGGCGAAGAAGATCACGGTCTGGACCTACAAGCCCAAGAAGGGCAAACAGCGCAAGCTGGGTCACCGTCAGCCGTACACCAAGGTGCAGATCGAAGCCATCAACGCATAAGCGATGATCGTCTGTCACTTTTTTCGCTCAGAAGGACGCTTGGTCGGCTTTGCGATCAACGGGCATGACCAAGCGGATGACAGCGGGATCAGCCTGCTGTGCGCGGCGGTCAGCTCCGCCGCTTACCTGACGGTCAACACCCTCACCGATATTGCGGGTGTGCATCCGTCGGTGCTCGAACAGGCGGACGGGCTGATGACCCTGCGGCTGCGGCCTGAGGACGCGAAAGCGCATCAGACGCTTTTGCGGGGACTGGAGCTGCATCTGCGGTCGCTGAGCGACGATTACAAGACGCAACTTGACATTATCATCACGGAGGTGTGAATGAAATGCTGAAAATCAATCTTCAACTGTTTGCGCATAAAAAAGGTATGGGCTCCACCAAAAACGGCCGCGATTCCGAGTCAAAGCGTCTCGGCGTCAAGCGCGCCGACGGACAGTTTGTTCTCGCGGGCAATATTTTGGTGCGTCAGCGCGGCACCCACATTCATCCCGGCACGAACGTGGGCATCGGCTCGGACGATACCCTGTTTGCATTGACGGACGGCACCGTGCGCTTTGAGCGCGTCGGCAAGGACCGCAAGCGCGTCAGCGTGTACGCGGAGCAATAAGAGGTATTCGGAACACGATCCCCATCGGCTCGCCGATGGGGATTTTTAATAAGCGGCACGGCACGGGTGAAAACGGGCTGTCTGCCGCGCACTGTATAGGAAAAGACCCGACAGACCGAATATCGAGGATATATAAAAACGCATGAAAAGCCGAATGTCGGACAAGCTAACGGTAAAAAAGAGGTGAGCGAACAGCTATGTTTATCGATAAGGTAAAAATTGAGGTGCGCGCGGGCAACGGCGGTGACGGTGCGGTCGCGTTTCACCGTGAAAAATATGTGGCGTCGGGCGGTCCCGACGGCGGCGACGGCGGGCGCGGCGGCAATGTGGTGTTTACCGTGGACGACGGCGCCAACACGCTGTCTGATTTTCGCTATAAGCGCAAGTTTGCCGCGCAAAACGGCGAAAACGGCGGCGGCAAGCGCTGCTTCGGAAAAGCGGGCGCCGACTGCGAATTAAAGGTGCCGCGCGGCACGCTGATTTACGATGACGATACCGGCCGCCTGATGGCGGATATGTCCTCCGACGAGCCGTTTATTGCGGCGCGCGGCGGGCGCGGCGGATGGGGAAACAGTCATTTTGCCACCCCGACCCGTCAGGCGCCCCGCTTTGCCAAATCGGGGGTGCCGGGAGAGGCGTTTCGTCTGCGTCTGGAGCTGAAGCTGCTTGCGGATGTGGGGCTGATCGGATTTCCCAATGTCGGAAAATCCACCCTGATCTCGGTCGTGAGTGAGGCAAAGCCGGTCATTGCCGACTATCATTTCACAACGCTCTCCCCCGTGCTCGGCGTGGTGCGGGTCGGCGAGGGCGAATCCTTTGTCATGGCGGACATTCCCGGTGTGATCGAGGGCGCGAGTGAGGGCGTCGGGCTGGGGCACGATTTTTTGCGCCATGTCGAGCGCTGCCGTCTGCTTGTGCATGTGGTGGATGTTGCGGGAAGCGAGGGACGCGATCCGCTGCAGGATTTCGATACCATTAACGCGGAGCTGAAAAAATTCAGCGCCGAGCTTGCCGAGCTGCCGATGATCGTGGCGGGCAATAAGTGCGATTTGGCCACCGAGGAACAGCTCGCCGCGTTTGAAACGGCGATGAAGCAGCGCGGATACGACTATTTTCCCATGATGGCGCCGATTGCCCACGGCACAAAGGAATTGGTGTTTGCCTGTGCCAAACGGCTGCGCGAGCTTCCGCCCGTGCGGCACTTTGCGCCGGAGCCGGAGCGCCTGCCCGATCCCGAGGAGCTTGCAAGTCTTCATACGCCGCAGGTGACGGTTTGTGACGGCGTGTATGATGTGAAGGCGGATTGGCTGCTGCCGGTTTTGCGCACCATTGACACGGACGACTACGAAAGCCTTCAGTATTTTCAGCGTGTGCTGATCTCGTCCGGCATCATCAAGGCGCTGGAGGAGGCGGGCGTGCAGGAGGGCGATACGGTCAGCCTGTATGATTTTGATTTTGAATTTGTGCGCTGACGGGGACATTTCCTCTGTCGGCGGCTCGGGGGAGCGGAAAGGAGGAGCAGCCTTGGAACGGTTGTATCCGAAAGAAATCGATGTGCGCACGCTCAGCCCGCTGACGCTGGCGTTTGTGGGCGACGGCGTATATGAGATGCTGGTGCGGGAGCGGCTGGTCTGTCTTGCCAACCGCCCGCCGCGCGAGCTGCACCGTGAGGCGGTGTCAATGGTGCGGGCGGAGGCGCAGTCGGAGGCGATGAATACGCTGCTGCCGCTGCTGACGGAGCAGGAAACGGCGGTGTTTAAGCGCGGCCGCAATGCCCATACCGCCCGCGCAGGGGATGATTATCACCGCGCGACGGGGCTGGAGGCGCTGTTCGGATATTTGTACTTAAACGGTGAAATTGAGCGGGTGCGATGTTTGTTTGGCATCATTATGGGGGATACTAACGGCGACTGACTGCCGGAGGTGTTTTCTTATGACCAAATCGCACGCCGCTTGGAAGGAAACCTTGTGGGATATCGTGTGTTATGTGGCCGGCGGCGCGGTGTATGCGCTGTCGGTCAATTGTTTTTCGGCGCCCAACGACATTGCGCCGGGCGGCGCGACGGGACTCGCGACGCTGCTGCATGCGCTCATCGGCTGGCCGATCGGCCTGCTGATATTGCTCATCAATCTGCCGCTGCTGATTGTCGCGTTTTTCCGTATCGGCCGTCGCTTTGCGCTGCGCACGGCGGCGGTGACCGTGCTGGTTTCGGTGATCATTGACGCGACGGAGCCGTTTTTGCCGGTCTTTCGCGGCGAACGGATATTGGCGGCGCTGTTCGGCGGGCTGCTCGCAGGCGTGGGGCTGGGGCTGGTGCTGTTGCGGGGTGCGACCACCGGCGGCAGTGAGCTGGCGGCACGCCTGCTTCAGGAACGCTTTCCCTATCTGTCCATCGGCAGACTCATTTTAGCGGTGGACGCGGTGGTGATCGCCCTGTCGGTGCCGGTGTTCGGCGGCCTGTCCGCCGCGATGTACGCCGCTATTTTGGTGTTTGTATCGTCGGTGATGACCGACAAGCTGGTTTACGGCGGGGAGGAGGGACGGCTGCTGATGGTGGTCACATTGCGGCCGCAGGCGCTTTCGGAGGCGGTGACCGCCCGCCTGAAGCGCGGCGTCACCCTGCTGCGCGGGCAGGGCGGTTACACCGGGCGGGAGCGCTGGGTGCTGCTGTGCGCCGTGCGGCGCGCGCAGCTTGTGCCGCTGCGGCGGCTGGTGAGAGAGACTGACCCCGATGCGTTTACGATGGTCATCACCACAAGGCAGGTGTTCGGCGAGGGCTTTTTGCCGGCGGAGGATCCGTAAAAGGAAATGATTGACAGCAAGAAATACGGCGTGTTACAATCAAAGCAGAAGATAGTTGCTCAGTATATTCCGTATACATTGACGGACAAGCCGGCAAAAGCATTGCCCGCGCCCGCTTTGTGAGGCGTGCTCTCAGCCGGGGCCGCGGTGTATGTGTTCGGTTGGGCAAAACGGGGGGAGGGGCTTTGATGCAGGATAGGAAACCGAAAAAGCTGTATAACATTCTGTTCATGCCGTTTTTTCTTTCGGCATATTCTATTACTTCCTTTTTTATGATCCCGGTCAATTTCTTGGTTGATTCGATTGTACTGCTTCTCATCGCTTTTTGCTTTAAGCTGGAGGACAAATGGCAGTTTTATTCCAAATCCATTGTCAAGGTATGGCTGCTTGGCTTTGCCGCCGATCTGATGGGCACGATCATTCTTTCTGTACTCTATGTGGTCGGCGATTATTATTTTCCCGCAACATGGTTTTGTGAAGCGGTGTCTTTGCCGTTGAAGAGGCGGGATTTATCCAGTCCGGTGGCTTTGGCGATTTTTGTGTTTGTCATCGCGCTGAGCGGCGTTCTCATCTATCTGTTCAATAAAAAAATCACCTTCCGCAAATTGGATTTGACAAACAAGCAAAAAACGATTTTTGCGATTATTTTAGCGGTTTGCACAGCTCCCTACACCCTTTTAGCTCCGTTATAAACGCACGGCTGTTGCTGCTGCAGGTTTGATAAAATAATCAAAAACGGCTCTGCGCGCGCGGCGCGCGGAGCCGTTTTTTGCTGTGGCAGGGGGCCTGCGCCCTTCTGCCCGGATGCCTTGTAATTTCCTGCGCGGTATGCTATAATAACACATATTATGAGCTTATATGAGCGAGGGGGTCGGCGCATGGCGCGTGTTTCGGTCGGCATCGTGACATATAACAGTGCGGACAAGATCGGCGCCGTGCTCGAAAGCCTGTACACCCGCACCGATTTGCAAAAAACGGAGCTTACGGTGTATGTGATCGACAATCACTCGACCGACGGCACCCGTGAGCTGGTCGCCTCCCGCTTTCCTCAGGCCGTGCTGCTGGCGCAGCCGGATAACCGCGGCTTCGGGTATGCCCACAACCGGGTGCTTGCACTGCTTGATTCCGACTATCATGTGATCGTCAATCCCGATATCACCTTTGAGACGGATGTGCTGTCGTCGCTTGCGGCGTATCTCGACGCGCATGAGGACACCGTGATGGTGACGCCGCTCATTCAAAACGCCGACGGCACACCGCAGGCGGTGCCGCGCGTACTGCCGAAGCGGCGGTATATGTTTGCCGGAAAGCTCGAACGCTTCGGGCAGCCGTTTCGGCGCTGGCGGGACGAATACACCCGCCGCAACGAGCACTTTACGCAGCCGACCCCCGTCGACTTTTGCACCGGCTGCTTTATGATGCTCCGCACGGCGGCCTTTCGGGCGCTCGGCGGCTTTGATGACCGCTTTTTTATGTATTGCGAGGACGCCGATCTGTCCCGCCGCGCGGCGGCCTACGGGCGGCTGATGCTCATCCCCGCCGTGACGGTGACCCACGAGTGGGAGCGGGCGAGCGGACAAAGCGGAAAATTTTTAAAAATTCACCTGCAATCCATGCATCGGTATTTTAAAAAATGGAGGAACGGAACATGACCGTTTCCGTGGTGATGGCGACCTATAACGGGCTTCCCTATCTGGAGGAGCAGCTGGCGTCCGTTCTCCCTCAGCTTCAAGAGGGGGACGAGCTGCTGATTTCGGATGACGGCTCCTCAGACGGAACAAGGGAGCGGCTGTGTGCCCTTGAAAATGAGGACGGGAGAGTCCGCGTGCTGGACGGCCCCGGCTGCGGCGTGATGGAAAATTTCGGCTATGCGCTGTCAAAATGCCGCGGGGACTGGATTTTTCTGTGCGATCAGGACGACATCTGGCACGCCGATAAACGCCGCGCGGTGCTCGCGGCGGCAGAGGAAAGCGACGCGCTTTTGGTGATGCACGACGCACGGATCGTCGACGGCTCGGGGACGGTGATTTCTCCCTCGTTTTTTCAAACGAGGGGAAGTGCCCCGGGGCTGCTCAAAAATCTGCGGAAAAACAGCTACATCGGCTGCTGCATGGCGTTTTCACGCCGCCTGCTGCCGTACATACTGCCGTTTCCCGACGGCATTCCGATGCACGATCAGTGGATCGGGCTTCAGGCACAGCGGCACGGCAAGGTGACCTTGCTTCCAACGCCGCTTCTCGATTACCGCCGTCACGGCGGCAACGCGACAGGAGACTCTCATCGCAGCGTGTCCCGTATGCTGCGCGACCGCGCAGGCATGGCGGCGGCGCTGCTCAAAAGACGATAAAAACAGGGGGCAAAAAACATGGCGGTTTGCCTGTATGTCCTGCTCGTGATACATAACCGCACGGCCGCTTCCTCTCCTTCGTGCGAGCGGCTGCGAACGGAAGGCTGCACGCGCGTTGTTGTGTGCGACAACAGCACGCGGGAGATGGGCATTGCGGCGTACTGCGAACAAGCCGGCTTTGCATATCTTTCGATGGGCGGCAATATGGGCCTTTCCAAGGCCTATAACCGCGGCATTGAGTATCTTCGGACGCATACCGACGCGACGCATGTGCTGCTGCTCGACGACGACACCACCTTGCCGCAGGGTTTCTTGGAAAACACGGCCGCCGCGATCGCGCGCGAGCCGGACAAGGGCATTTTTCTCCCGCGGGTGTATGATGAAATCGGACTGCTGTCCCCCTGTGCGATCAGGGGGCTTCATGTGAGCCGGGTGTCCCGCGAAGCGGAGCTGACGCAGGCGGACGTCACCGGCATCAATTCCGGCATGGCGATCGCGCTGTCTTTGTTTGCGCAGTACCGCTATGACGAGGGGTATTTTCTCGATTATATCGACCACGCATTTTTGCGGGATATGAAGGCGCGCGGCGTACAAATCGCCGTCACCGATCAGACGCTTTCGCAGCGCTTTGCGGGAAACGACCGCAGCGATAAGGCCGCCGCAAAGCGGCGTCTCGCGCTTTTCAGCCGCGATTTTCGACGGTTTTGCGGCCCTTCGCTTAAGGGGCGGCTGTATTCGCTTGCTGTGATCACACGCCGGAGGCTCCGGCTGTTATAAATGATCAGGTGCACACAAATGACCGTAAATTTGAAAAAACGGAGGATGAACAAATGAAAGGAATCGTTCTTGCCGGAGGCTCCGGCACGCGGCTTTATCCGCTGACCATGGTGACCTCGAAGCAGCTTTTGCCGGTGTATGACAAGCCGATGATCTATTATCCGCTGTCCACTTTGATGCTGGCGGGCATTCGGGACATTCTCATCATTTCCACCCCGACCGATCTGCCGAATTTTGAGCGGCTGCTCGGCGACGGGTCCCGCTTCGGCATCCGCCTGTCCTATGCGGTACAGCCCTCTCCCGACGGACTGGCGCAGGCGTTTTTGATCGGAGAGGACTTTATCGGCGGCGACAGCTGCGCGATGGTGCTCGGCGACAACATCTTTTACGGCAGCGGACTGGGCAAGCACCTCAAAACCGCCGCCGCGCGCGAAAGCGGCGCCACGGTGTTCGGATATTATGTCGAGGATCCCGAGCGCTTCGGTGTGGTGGAGTTTGACGAGAGCGGCAAGGCCATCTCCATTGAAGAAAAGCCGCAGCATCCGAAATCCAATTACTGCGTGACCGGTCTGTATTTTTACGATAACCGCGTGGTGGAGCTGGCGAAAAAGGTCAAGCCGTCGCCCCGCGGCGAGCTGGAGATCACCGATTTGAACCGCATGTATCTCGAAGAGGGCAGCCTGAATGTGGTGACCCTCGGGCGCGGCTATGCGTGGCTGGACACCGGCACGATGGAATCGCTCGCCGATGCGACGCAGTTTGTGCGCATTGTGGAGGGACAGCAGGGCGTGCAGATTGCGGCGGTTGAGGAGATCGCCTTCCGCAACGGCTGGATCTCCGCTGAAAAGCTGATGGAGTCTGCAAAGGCATACGGCAAATCGCCCTACGGACAGCACCTCAAAAACGCAGCGGAAGGGAAGTATCTGTACTGATGAAATTGCTGATAACCGGTTCATACGGACAGCTCGGCAACGAGCTGCTGACCATTTTGAAGGAGGGGCGCGCAGAGATCGGGGAGATCTCTGCCACTTATCGGGATGCGCAGGTTTTCGCGGCGGACGCCGACACGCTGGATATCACCTCTCTCGACGCGGTGCGGGCGTTTGTGACGGAAAACCGCCCCGATGTCATCATCAACTGCGCCGCCATGACCAATGTGGACGGCTGTGAGACGGCGTTTGAAACGGCGATGAAGGTGAATGCGTTCGGGCCGCGCAACCTGGCGATGGCGGCGCAGGAAACCGGCGCAAAGCTGATTCATGTTTCCACCGACTATGTATTTGCGGGAGACGGCACAAAGCCCTACTGCGAATGGGACCCCTGCGCGCCGAACACCGTTTACGGCAAATCCAAATATCTCGGAGAGCAATATGCGCTCGCGCAGTGCCCGCGCACCTTTGTGGTGCGCACTTCGTGGCTGTACGGCTATGTCGGGCACAATTTCGTCAAAACCATGCTGCGTCTCGGAGCGGAAAAGGAACGCATTTCGGTGGTTTGCGATCAGCGCGGCAATCCTACGAACGCCAACGACCTTGCGTATCATCTTTTGAAGCTGGCGCTGACCGAGCAATACGGAATCTATCATTGCACGGGCGAAGGGGAATGCAGCTGGTACGATTTTGCCTGCCGCATCATGCAAAAGGGCGGCCGCTCATGCGAGGTGCAACCCTGCACGACGGCGGAATATCCGAGCAAAACGCCGCGCCCCGCCTATTCGGCGCTGAACAATCTGTCGCTTGCGTGTACGGTCGGAAACGAAATGCGCGATTGGCAGGACGCGATTGATATGTATATTGAAAAACTGGGCAATCCGTGATAAAATAGACTGCGTAATCAAAAGTAGGTATAGGAAAGGAAGGGTCTTCGCATGAAAACCTATCTCGTGACCGGCGGCGCCGGCTTTATCGGTTCCAATTTTATTCTGTATATGCTCGGCAAATACGACGATGTGTTTATCGTCAATGTGGACAAGCTGACCTATGCGGGCAATCTGGAGAACCTCAAATCGGTGGAAAACCACCCGCATTACGCCTTTGTACAGGCGGACATCTGCGACGAGAAGGCGATCGCCGATATTTTTGCGCGCTATGACATTGATTATGTCGTCAATTTTGCGGCGGAAAGCCATGTGGACCGCTCCATTGCGGATCCCGAGGTTTTTGTGCGCACCAATGTGCTCGGCACGGTCAACTTGCTCAACAACGCCAAAAAGGCGTGGCAGATCGGCGATGACCTTTATAAGGACGGCGTGAAGTATTTGCAGGTGTCCACCGACGAGGTGTACGGCTCGCTCGGCGAGACGGGATACTTCACCGAGACGACGCCGCTGGATCCCCATTCCCCCTATTCGAGCAGCAAGGCGTCTGCGGATCTGTTTGTCAAGGCGTATGGGGATACCTATAAGTTGCCGATCAACATCACCCGCTGCTCCAACAACTACGGCCCGTACCAGTTCCCCGAAAAGCTGATTCCGCTGATCATGAACAACACGCTGCATCATAAGAACCTGCCGGTGTACGGCGACGGGATGCAGGTGCGCGACTGGCTGTATGTGGACGACCACTGCAAGGCCATCGACATGGTGGTGCGCGGCGGCGTGCCGGGACAGGTGTACAATGTGGGCGGTCACAACGAGAGACCGAACATCTTTATTGTCAAGACCATTATTGCGTATATCAAGGAGCATGTGGACAGCACGGTCGGCGAGCACATGATCACCTATGTCACCGACCGAAAGGGACATGACCGCCGCTACGGCATCGACCCGCAGAAAATTAAGGATGCGCTCGGCTGGTATCCCGAAACGACCTTTGAGGTCGGCATTAAAAAGACGATGCAGTGGTATCTCGACAACCCCGAATGGGTCGAGCATGTCACGAGCGGCGCCTATCAGCAGTATTATGAGACGATGTACGCCGGGAAATAATCTGTGCGGGCAGATATCCCGATACGATAAAACGGAGGCAAGTGAAAAATGGGCAGCTTTGTATTTGAAAAAACGGCGATTGACGGCGTGGTGATCGTCACCCCGACGGTTCACGGCGATAACCGCGGCTATTTTATGGAGACCTATGTCGAAAAGGATTTTGTCGAGGGCGGCATCGACGCCAAATTTGTGCAGGACAACCAGTCCTCCTCCTCTTACGGCGTGCTGCGCGGACTGCATTTCCAGCGCGAGCACACGCAGGCGAAGCTGGTGCGCGTCACCAAGGGCGAGGTATACGATGTGGCGGTGGATCTTCGCAAAGGAAGCCCCACCTTCGGCAAGTATGTGGGCGTGTATCTTTCGGAGGAGAATAAAAAGCAGTTTTTCATTCCGAAATATTTTGCGCACGGCTTTTTGGTGCTGTCCGAGCATGCCGAATTTGTCTACAAGGTGGACGATTATTATGCGCCCGGCTCGGAGGTCGGCATGATGTGGAACGACCCGACCATCGGCGTGCAGTGGCCGATCCCCGACGGGATGGAGATCAAGCTGTCTGAAAAAGACAAGCATCACCCTGCGTTTGATCAGATTGATTGGTGATAGAGGGTCTTTAAACAGCCAAAAGCGGTTTGCTTTCGGCTGTTTTTTCTTCTTTGTGAAACATCGCGTGCGGCGGCGGGCATACTATTCTTAAAATCTACGGGTTGCGGGAGTGGTAGAAAATGCCGTCGCTTATCAGCTTGCAGCATGTTTTTAAAATTTACCGTACCGGCGGGCAGCCGGTGTATGCCCTGTCGGATGTATCGCTCGAGATTGCGCGCGGCGAAATGGTGGCGGTGGTCGGGCAGTCCGGATCGGGGAAATCGACGCTGATGAATATGATCGGCTGTCTGGATACGCCGAGCAAGGGGCGCTATATCCTGGACGGGCGGGATGTTTCGACGCTGCCCGACAAGGCGCTCTCGGCGGTGCGCTGCCGCGAAATCGGGTTTGTATTTCAGAAATTTCATCTCATCCCCGATTTGACGGCGTTTGAAAATGTGGAGCTGCCGCTGATCTACCGCGGATTTCCGCGCGAGCAGCGGCGCAAAATGGTGAAAGACAGCCTCCGTCGTGTCGGGCTGTGCGAGCGGATGCACCATCGCCCGGGCGAGATGTCCGGCGGACAGCAGCAGCGCGTGGCGATCGCCCGCGCCATCGCCGCCCGCCCGCCGATCATTTTGGCCGACGAGCCGACGGGCAATCTGGATTCGTCGTCGGGGAAAATGGTGATGGCGCTGCTCGGCGGGCTGCACGATGACGGGCATACGGTGGTGCTGATTACGCACGACGAGACCATTGCCGCCGCGTGTGCGCGGGTGGTGAAAATGTGCGACGGAAAGCTCTTTGAAAAATGAGGCGGATAACACATGGACGAACAGTATATGAGAGAGGCGCTGCGCCTGGCTGAAGAGGCGCAGAAAGAGGGAGAAGTGCCCATCGGCGCGGTGGTCGTTCGCACAGCGGACGGCGAAATCGTCGGGCGCGGGCGCAATCGGCGCGAAACGGCGAAAAATGCGCTGCTGCACGCCGAGATTGAGGCGATTGAGGAAGCCTGCCGCACGCTGGGCGGCTGGCGGCTGTCCGGCTGCACGCTGTATGTGACGCTCGAGCCGTGCCCGATGTGCGCGGGAGCGGCCATCAATGCGCGTATTGATCGGGTGGTGTACGGCGCTGCCGATCCGAAGGCCGGCTCGTGCGGGTCGCTGACCGATTTGTTTTCTCTGCCGTATAATCACCGGCCGCTTGTGACAGGCGGCGTGCTGGAGGACGCGTGCGCACAGCTTCTTCGCAGCTTTTTCAAAGCACTGCGAAGCAAGGCCGCGAATACATTGAAAACGCCGCAAGACCTCGGCGAAGAGAAAGCGTAACGAAAAAAAGACGGCGCATAAAAAAGCGGGCGGCACAGGGATTATCCCGTGCCGCCCGCCTGTGAGTGTCAAAAAATAATCTTTTTCCTCTCCATTACACAGGGGAAAGGCATTGATACGCTGCAAACCCCTTGGCTCCCTCTGACGAGGGAGCTGTCACCGAAGGTGACTGAGGGAGAGAATAAAAACGCTCTGCATTCATCGGAAACAGGTAAAAATCCACTTTCTTTTCTTTCCCTTTTCCTTCATCAGAGGGAGGCAGGCGTCAACCCCACCGTCACGGCTTGACGTCCTGCCATCTCCCCTTGCACAGGGGAGGCGGTGGTTGGTATGCCACAAAATCCTTTTATAGCGCGTTTTTTGACAAGTTGAAGTGGGCGGCACAGGGACTATCCCGTGCCGCCCGCTTTTTGGCGTTTGATCCAATCGGTTATAGCGCGTAGGCGCTGTGCATCAGGTCATAGATTTGCTTAGATAGGGAGGCGATGAGGGTGTCGGTGCGGCTGTTGCTGTTGGAGGTGGGATCGGTCATGATACACAGAATAAAGTCGACGCCGCCCGCCTGACTGTCAAACACGATGCCGACATCGTGCTCGGCAAGACCGCTCAGCTCGCCCGTCTTGTGCGCAATGTCCACAGCGGCGGTGATGCCGTTTGAGGCGGTGATTTTGGTGTCCACCTCCTGCTCCTTCAAATGGCCGAGCATTTCGGAGGAATAGGGAAGCTCCCCGTAGTAGCATTGGCGCAGAAAGGCGGCACAGTCGGTCACGCTCGTCCAGTTTTGCGTGCCGTCGCTGACCAGCATCAGGCGGTTCATAACGGTGTCGGAACAGCCGATGGAGGAGGCGAAGCGGTTGACCTTTTCAAAGCCGGTTTGGGCACTGCCGCCGCCGAGTGTCGTCTGCACAAGCGTGTTATTTGCCTCGTTGGAGCTGACGATAATCATTTGGTGCAGATTGTTGTTGACCGTATCGGTCAGAGTGACATTTTCGAGACTTGCCTGCTCATAAACAGCGCCCATGGTCCACAGCTTGATGAGACTGGCGCTGACCATGGCGCCGCCGTCCGCGTTATTGTACAGCACGCCGTTGTCCGCTTCTCCCGTCAGCGGCTGAACATACACGCTCCAGGCATCTGACGCCGCGTTGTCGGAGACATAGCGGCTGATAAGCGCGTACAGCTCATCGGAGATGTCGACTGTCGGGGCGGGCTCGTCCTCTCCCTCGACAAAGGTGCGCTGCGGGCGGAAAAAGGAGAGATAAGTGCCGCTTGCATAGCCGCACATCAGCTCGCCGCTTGTTTCTTCAAATGCAATCACGGGATACCAGCCGTTGACCGCTTCTCCCGTGACCACTACGGTCGCTCCCTCGGCGATCGCGCCGTAGGTGTCGTAGGAGGTGCTTGCCCCCGCGCGGCAGTTGAGCGAGACGGTGGAAACCGCATAGCGGATGGAGCTGCTTTGCGGGGTGATGTTCCAAATCTGATTTTCATTGCCCGCCTGATAATCCGAAACGCAGATATTGCCGTCTGCCGCCATGGTCAGCGCCGTGCCGTACACAAAGCTGCGGATGACATAGCCGCCGTCCGCCTGCTGCAGATACCATTTTTGAGTGGCGGGATTGGACACGGCGGCCGACTGCACCACATTGCGGCTGCTGCCGACGGTCAGTACCGAGCCGGCGGTACACATTGTCCAAAAAACCACACCGTTGCCCGTATTCATCAGATACAGCTTTTGTGCGGCGTTGTCCGCATAGGAGCAAGAGTCGATATTGGTGCCGTCCTCCGTGCGGAAATCATATACATTGACGGCGCTTTGGGTTCCCTTGAGCGTCAGCGAACAGACGCCGCTGTCAAGGCAGACCGTATTGTCGTGCGGATTGATTGCGTAGGTCAGCACCATGCGCGCGTCGCTCGAGGTGAGCGCGCCGTCTCCGTTAAAATCCGCCGCAAACAGCGTCTCGGCCGAGCAAGCGTCGATTTCCAGTGTGCAGCGAAGAATCAAACGCACATCGGCGGTATTGATGGCGCCGTCCTTGTTGACATCGCCCTTGATAACGGCCGTTTGAGCGCTCACGGGAAGAACCGTTCCCGTAAAGCCGGCGCTCAGCAGCAGGGAAACGGCCAGCAGCAGCGACAGGATACGCTGTTTCATAAGGCATACACTCCTTTTAAACAAATGATAAAAACGGGATGACGGCGGGAATGTGTCCCGAAAATTTCTAAAAAAAGTATATCGCGGCTAAACACATCCGTCAATAGCGGAAAACCGCCGCTCCGGTTGCCGAAACCGCAGCAGTCACGGCCGAAAAGCGCGGCGACTTGCAAAACGGCGGGAATGTGGTATACTGTTGTCACAGCCTTTCTTAGGAAAAATCTGACAAACGGGATCTGATGCGGGATGACGAATGAATACGATGTACTGGTGGTCGGCAGCGGCGTCGCGGGACTGTATGCGGCGCTGAATTTTGAGCCGACGGTTCGCGTGCTGGTGATTGCCAAGCGGGAACAGACGCTGTGCAACAGCTTTTTGGCGCAGGGCGGTGTCGCCGCCGTCATTGACAAAGAGCACGACGATTACCGCTTGCATATTGCGGATACCCTGATTGCGGGCAGCTATCAGAACGATTTGCGCGCGCTGCAAATTCTTGTCAGCGAGGGTCCCGAAGATGTACTGCGCATTATGAAGCACATGGGCGTCGATTTTGACCGCGAGGGAACGCAGGTACAAATGACGCTCGAGGGGGGACATTCCCGCCGCCGCATTTTGCATCACAAGGATTCCACCGGCCGCGAGATGACCGAAAAGCTGCTTGCCGCCGCCAAAGAAAAAGAGAACATCACCCTGCTTGACAACACGCAGCTTTGCGCGCTTACGCCCTGCGAAGGGGGCTTTTGGGCGCTGATGCTGCAAGGGGAGGAGCGGCTGCAAATCGCCTGCTCCTACTGCCTGCTCTGTACGGGCGGAATTGGGCGGGTGTATCCGTATACCACCAATTCCGCCATTGCCACAGGTGATGGCATCACCCTTGCCTATGAGCTGGGAGCGCGCATTCGCAATCTGCATTTGGTGCAGTTCCATCCGACGGCATTTGCGGCGGAACAGGGGCGTGAGCGGTTTCTCATTTCCGAGGCGGTGCGCGGAGAGGGCGCCAAGCTGCTCAACGCCAACCGTGAGGAATTTATGAAGCGCTATGATGAGCGGGGAGAGCTCGCGCCGCGCGATGTGGTGTCGCGCTGCATTATGAAAGAGGCCGCACGCCAGGGCAGCGAGCAGTTTTATCTGGATATTCGCCATAAGGGAGCGGATTTTATTCGCGGCCGCTTCCCGATGATTTATCAGCGTTGTTTAGAGGAAGGGGTCGATATCACCAAAGACCTCATTCCCGTTTTCCCCTGTCAGCATTATCTGATGGGCGGTATCGATGTGGGTCTGTTTTCCAACACGACGGTGGATCGGCTGTATGCGGCGGGAGAATGTGCGCATACGGGTGTACACGGCGCCAATCGGCTGGCGAGCAATTCGCTTTTGGAGGCGTTGGTTTTTTCCCGCCGCGCAACCTACGACATCAGCCGACGGATGCGGCATGAGCGCAGCGGCGTGACCGCGCCGCCTCCCCTCGTTCGCGAGGGCAAAAATCCGCTGCCGCAGGGCTATCGCACCCGCATCCGCGAGATTATGCAGCGGGCGTGGTTTGTTGTGCCGAATTATGAGGCGGCGCGCGAGGGACTTGTGACGGCGAACGCCATTCTTCACGACCTGTGTGTCGGCGATTATCAGCTCACCGCCGATTATATCGAAGCAAAAAGCCTTGCCACCGTCTGCAAAATCATTTTGAGCGAGCTGCTCGACGAGCAGGCGGCATCCGTATAAACATGCTTTGGAATAACCTATAGAAAAAATATACTGCCAAAAAAATATATAACGCAGAAATGCGTTTATATAACAGGATAAAAACGCAATGCATACGTATGTGTGTTAGAGCTGGTAGGTAGCCCAGCCGTCTGAACGATGAAGTTCAGGTAAGTAACCTGCCCCTCCGGGTTGTCCGTTCCTGTGATTGTCAAAGATTGTTAGGAGGGCTTCGTTATGGACAACAACTACGGAAAGCTGACGGTGTATTTTGAAGACCCGTTTTGGGTCGGTGTGTTCGAACGCATTGAAAATGGGAAACTCTCGGTTTGCAAGGTCATGTTCGGTGCTGAGCCGAAGGACTATGAAGTCTGGGAGTTTGTCCTGAAAAATTACTATCAGCTCAAGTTCAGTCCGTCTGTTGATGTGGTTATAAAGAAAGGAGCGACCAACCCAAAACGTGTACAGCGGGAAGCAAGAAAACAAGCTACCGCTTTTGGTGTCGGGACAAAATCGCAACAGGCTTTACAACTACAAAGAGAAGAAAACAAATCGGAGCGAAAATCTGTCAGCCGCGAACAGCGGGAAGCAGAGAAGCAGCGTCAGTTTGAATTGAAACAACAGAAGCGAAAGCAGAAACATCGGGGCAGATAATGCCCCGATGCCAGCTTGTCAAAAAACCTACTGTAAAAGGATTTTGCGGCATACCACCGCCTCCCCTGTGTAATAGGGAGTGAGGGGTTGACAACACGGCTTTTGGTGCGGGGGGCTTTGGCCCCCTCTGACGAGGGGGCTGGGCAGGCATTTGCCGTGACTGGGGGAGAGAAAATATACCTGATTATTACTTGTTTCCGATAAATACAGAGCGCTTTTATTCTCTCCCTCAGTCACCTTCGGTGACAGCTCCATCGTCAGAGGGAGCCAAGTGGTTTGCAGCAGCGTATCAACGCCTTTCCCCTGTGTAAGGAGAGAGAAAAGATTGTTTTTTGACACTCTCACATCGGGGCAGATAATGCCCCGATGCTTCTCATCACCGTTTTTACTGAAATTTGGCAAGGGTGTTTGGCAGATGAAGCAAAAAACCATATCGTATGCATCGGGGCGCTTTGTCAGCATGAAAATCCGGTTGGAGTTTGATGCTCTGTCGGCAAGCGTACCTACACAAAATCTACGAACAGGAGAAAAGAAAAATGCATTGCACAATCAGAAAGTGGGAACTGTCGGATGCGGCGGATTTGGCGGCGGCGCTCTCCAATAAAAAAATACAGGATAAGCTTCGCGACGGGCTGCCGTACCCTTACACCGAACAGGACGCGGCGGACTATATCTCTGCCATGCTTTCGGCAAAGGAAGAGGATACCTTTGCCTTTGCCGTTACAATAGAGAACAGAGCAATCGGCAGTATCGGCGTTTTTCGTCAGGCAAACATACACAGGCAGACCGGCGAGCTGGGATATTATATCGCAGAAGAGTATTGGGGAAACGGAATCATGACCGAAGCCGTCAAACAGATATGCGAATATGTTTTCAAAAACAGCGATATTCTTCGCATCTACGCAGAGCCGTTTGCGGATAACATCGCTTCCTGCCGTGTGCTTGAAAAGGCGGGCTTTCAATATGAAGGGACTTTGCGAAGCAACGCTGTCAAAAACGGCAAAATACGGGATATGAAGATGTATTCCCGACTGAAAACAGAGGGATCAATCGTTTGAAACACAACAACCGAATACCGAATAATAAAAAGACCGTTGACGCCCACACCGATGGACAAAAGTCAACGGCTTTTTTATACGCATTTGTAAAAAAGAAGGTTTGAACGGTCAAAGCCCATGGCTCTCGCACAGCCCCGAATAGAAAAGAACCGAAGCAAGATGCGGCGCGCACACAAGACGCGCAAGCCGCATCGCTTTGAAGGTTTACAGAGACAGTTATTTTCCGACGCAAAAGCGGCGAAAGACTTCTGAAACGACCGCGTCGCTCACGCGCTCTCCCGTCAGCTCCAAAACGGCTGAGACGGCCTCGTCGAGGCAGACCGCCGCCGCGTCCTCGGCAAGTCCCGTGTCCAGCGCGTCGAGCGCGCCGCGCACGCCCTCAAGACAGCGCCGCGCGCACTCCCGCTGGCGCTCGTTTGAGAGCATCGGCTCGTCGCCGTCGAGAGCGGCCAGCCCCGTCACGCGCGCGACCGCGTCGGTGAGAGCGGCCAGCCCGTCGCCGGTTTTGGCCGACATCAGCACGCAGTCCTTACCGCTTTGCGCAAGCTCCTGCGGGACGGCGGCGCACACATCGCTTTTGTTGACAATCAAAACGGCAGTTTTATCGCGCAGACTGTCGAGAAGCGCGCGGTCGTCCTCGCTGAGCGGACGGCTGCCGTCAAAAACGGCGAGCAGCAGTGCCGCGCTCTCCAGCCGCTTTTTCGCGCGCAAAACGCCTGCGCGCTCGACCGTGTCGTCGGCGTCGCGCAGGCCGGCGGTGTCCGACAGGCGAAGCGTCACCTCGCCGAGCAGCACCGTTTCCTCCACGATGTCGCGGGTCGTGCCCGCAATATCGGTGACAATGCTGCGCTCACAGCCGGACAGCAGATTCATCAATGTGGATTTGCCGACATTCGGACTGCCGACGATGGCGGTGTCGATGCCCTCCCGCAGGACGCGCCCCGCGTCGGCGGTGGAGAGCAGATGAGAAAGCAGCGCTTCGTCCTTTGTCAGCGTTTCGCGCATGACGCTTTTCGGAAGCGGCGGCACATCGTCGTCCGGGTAGTCGATATAGGCGGCGATCTGTGCCGACAGGCCGAGCAAATCCTCTTTCACCGCTTGCAGGCGGCGATAAAGCGCACCTTCTCTGGCGGCCAGCGCGGTTTTGGCGGCCAGCCGCCCTTTTGCACCGATTAAATCCATGACCGCCTCCGCGCCGGAAAGGTCCATTTTGCCGTTGAGAAAGGCGCGGCGGGTAAACTCGCCCGCCTGCGCCATGCGCGCGCCCGCCGAAAGCGCCGCCCGCAGCACGCGCTTTAGAAGATACGCGCCGCCGTGGCAGGACAGCTCCACGGTGTTTTCGCCCGTATAGCTGTGCGGCGCGCGAAAAACCAGCGCAACACAGTCGTCAATATCGCCGTCGCTGTCAAACGCGTGCCCGTAGCGCGCGGTGTAGCCCGCACAGTTGCAAAGCCTGTCGCCGCCCGCCGCGCGAAACAGACGGTCGGCAACCGACAGCGCGTCGTCGCCGGACAGGCGGACAACGCCCAGTCCCGCAGGGGACAGGGGTGTGGCGATGGCGGCAATGGTATCCATAACGAGACCCTCCTTTTGAGTCATCCTTCAATCGGGGCGGTTGCGGCGGCGTTGAGGGTCATGTCCGCACGCACCCCCGCCTGATATTCGTAAAAGCCCTGTGCGCCGATCATGGCGGCG
>JBJEIR010000019.1:0-5746 GCA_051877215.1 Acutalibacteraceae bacterium
ACAATTACCGGGAGGAAACCCGAAAAGGTGTCGCCGTAGAGTATGTCCCGAATGCGTTACCGGCATAACCGACGAAACACTCAGCAAATGCTTGAAGGAAGTTATCACGGTTTCGCCTTCAATTTGCGCAAACGCAAATTGTTAAGACAACAGAAAATTAAAATTGAGCAGGACAATCCCTGCTCATACATACAAGAAGATGCAAAATGTAGGCAAAAAGAAATCGAGTGTCCACATCCAACTCTCAGGTTGGTTATGAACACTCGATATGGTCCGAGTGGCGAGACTTGCTCGGTCGCTTCGCGCCCGACACGCACGCGACCTTTTCGACAGTCCCCCGGACTGTCGAAATTTGCTCCTTGCGGAGCAAACCGGTCTGTTCAAGTCTCGATCGTACCAAAGAAAAAGAGAGCCGCACCTTACGGTACAACTCTCTTTTTCTGGTCCGAGTGGCGAGACTTGAACTCACGGCCTCTTGACCCCCAGTCAAGCGCGCTACCAACTGCGCCACACCCGGATATAGGATGCACACTGCCGATTCATACCTGTTCGGAATTTGTGCAAGGGGAATTATAGCACACCATTTTCCTAAAATCAAGAGAAAAAGTGAATTTATTTGCTTTGCAAAAATTCGAAGATGATTTCACATGCACCGATTGTCGATACGATATCGGTATACAAACAAACTTTATGGATAAAAAAGAATATATTTTATAATACTTTACCAAAATGCGGAAATTCTTTCAACCGAAATATGACAAAAACAACATCTTTTCTAAATAAAACGCTTGTACTTTACAGATATATATGCTATACTTTTGAGAGTAAGAGTGGCTTGGTGTGCCCGATACGGCAAATGCGCATCGGCACAGCGGCCAAAGAACACATGCGTAGACGGTGTTGTCAAAAGGAAAGGAGCGGGGGCGGGTGTCCTGTTTGATTGTCGTGGCACATCCCGATGACGAGGTGCTCGGAGCGGGCGCAACCATGTATAAGCTTGCGCAAAAAGGAGAAAAGGTCAGCGTTTGCATACTGTCCTCCAATGCGGAGGCAAGGGCGTTTCGTCCCGAAACGCAGGAGCTGCAGTCGGATGCAGACGAATCCATGGCGCTGCTCGGCGTCGACAAGGTTTATAAAGGGCTTTTCCCGAATATTCAGCTCAACACGGTGCCGCATCTGCAGCTTGTGCAGTTTATTGAAAAAGCCATTGCGGACTGTGCGGCAGATCACATCATCACCCATCATCCGTCCGACCTGAATAACGATCATTTGCATACATCCCTTGCGTGTCAAGCCGCGTGCCGCCTGTTTCAGCGCCGCACGGATGCGCCGCCGCTGAAAGAGCTGTGGTATATGGAGGTCCCGTCCGCGACCGAATGGGGACTGAACAAAGGACTCAACGGCTTTGACCCCACGGTTTTTGTCGAGGTGGGAAAGGAAGGCGTCGACAAAAAGATCGAGGCGCTTTCCCTTTACCGCGGCGTGATGCGCGATTATCCGCATCCGCGCAGCCGGGAGGCGCTTGAAGGGCTTGCCGCTTTTCGCGGCGCGCAGGCGGGCGTACAGTATGCCGAAGCGTTTCAGTGTGCCATGAGACGTGTTCTGTGACAGAGGAGAAGAGCATGGAGGATAAAAAAGTACAGCGCGCGATCAAGCGCGTATTTGATGTTGTGTTCTCGCTGATTCTGTTTGTGTGCGCATCGCCGTTTTTGCTCATTGCCATGCTGACGGTGAAAATCTGCTCTCCCGAATCGCCCGTCTTTTTCAAGCAGGTGCGCACCGGCTATAAATGCAAGGATTTTACCATTTATAAGTTGCGCACCATGACCAACGAGCGGGACGAAAACGGCGAGCTGCTGCCGGATGAGTTGCGGCTGAAAACATGGGGCAAAATCATTCGTAAAACCAATATTGACGAGATCCCACAGATGTTGAATATTTTGAAGGGCGAGATGTCGCTCATCGGACCGCGGCCGGTGCTGCCGTCGGATGTGGAAAAGTTCAACGACTATCAGCGCCACCGTCAGGACGCCATTCCCGGGGTTTCCGGCTGGGAGGCGGTCAACGAATGGGAGACCCCCACTTGGGAGAAAAAGTTTGAATACGACATTTATTATGTCGATCATTTTTCGCTTTGGCTGGATATCAAAATCTTCTTTAAAACGATCTATGTGGTGTTTTTTGCCAAACGCCCGGGGGAGGATTATCGCCCCGCCCGCTTTGAGGGCAACGATGTGCAGACTGCACACGCCGATGTGCTGCAGGAGGCAGCCGCAGGTACCGATACCGAAAAAGAAATGGCACAAAGCGCCCAAATGGCGCAAAGCGCCAAAATGGCTCAAAGCGCCAAAATGGCTCAAAGCGCCAAAATGGCGCTTAAATAAACGGCAGCCGGTATAGACCGGCCGCCGGATTGACGGGGAGGAATACCTATGATCGTGTCTATTCATCAGCCGGATTATATTCCGTATCTCGGTTATTTTTATAAAATAGCGCAGTCCGACCGTTTTGTGTATTTGGATGACGCGCAGTTTTCAAACGACAATATGCACCACTGGAACCGCATCAAGACCCCGCAGGGGGAAACGCGGCTGAAGGTGCCGACCGAGCATTCGTTCGGCGACCCGATCAATGCGGTGCGTACACGCGATGAGCTCGGGTGGAAGAAAAAGCATCTCAAAACGATGGAGATGAACTATGCCCGCGCTCCGTATTTTAAAGAGATTTTTCCGCAGTTTTCGGAACTGCTCAACCGCGAGTATGCCAATTTGGCCGACATGAATGTGGCGATCAACACATGGATTGCAAAGTCTTTCGGCTTTCAGGCGGAATTTTACCGCACCTCGGAGATGGAGATTCACACGGTGCGCGAGGAGCGCGTCATCGACATTTGTGTGATGCTCGACGGCGATACCTATATTTCGGGCAACGGCGCACGGGCGTATCAGGTGGACGAGCATTTCACCGAGCGCGGCGTGAAGCTGCACTATACCGACTATCATCCGTTTGAATATCCTCAGCTTTGGAAAGAGTTTCTGCCGAATATGTCCGTTGTGGATTATATTTTCAACTGCGGCTTTGACTGGGCGCGCGCGGAAGAAGGACTGAAGGCAGCGCAGATATAAATTTCCGGCAAAGGCCGACTTGAAATACGAGGTGGGTTTGAAGAATGGAGATCGGCAGTTTTATTGAACTGCAGCTTCCCAAAGGGCATGAGTGGCACTGCGGGCCGAACACGGCGCGCCTGAACACGGGACGAGCGGCGATTTGGCATGCCTTTCGTCTGCTCTCCTGCGATACGCTGTGGCTGCCATTTTACCAGTGCGATACCGTGCGGGAATTTTTGAAAAAAAAAGGCGTCAACCTGAAATATTATCACATCGACAGCGATTTTAATCCCGTTTTGCCGTCGGTCGGCGAGCGGGAGGCGGTGCTGATTGTCAATTATTACGGCGTGATGAGCCACGCGCGGCTTCGCGCGCTGGCGTCGCCGTACCGCCATGTGATCGTTGATCATTCGCAGGGCTTTTTTGCACCGCCGATTGAAGGGTGCCTGAATGTGTATTCCGCGCGCAAGTTTGTCGGGGTGCCCGACGGGGCGTATGTGGTCGGGCCGAACGCCGCGGCGCTGACGGAGGAATATGAACAGGATTATTCGTCGGACACCGCGGGCTTTCTGCTGCGCCGCATCGAATACGGCTGCGAGGGGCGTACCTACCAAGAGCGGATGCAAAACGAGCACCGCATTGACAGCGCGGACATTAAACGGATGTCCCCGCTGACACACGCGCTGCTCGACGCGGAGGACGCCGAGCACAACCGTAAAAAACGGCGCGAGAATTTTGCATTTGCCTGTCAGCTTTTTAATCGGTATAATGCGATTGATGCGGCGAGATATTACGACGACACCTGCACACCGATGGTGTATCCCCTTGTGTATGAGGATGACGGGCTGCTGCCCTTTTTACAGGAACATAAGCTGTTTCAGGGGCATTGGTGGAGCTATCTGCTGGATGAGTTGCCGCCCGACTGCTTTGAATATTACCTGTCCCGCTATGTGATCCCCATCACGATCGATCAGCGGTACGGCTGGCAGGAGCTTGTTTTTACCCAACGACTGATAAGGGAGTTTGAAAAGAGATGAAAGTGGTAATAGCGGCCAGCAACGGCGACTCTCTTGTGAATTTTCGCGGCAATCTGATAAAAGACATCGTTGCGCGCGGGCATGAGGTGATCTGCATCTCGTGCGAGCCTCCGAACGAGATGACCGATCGAATAGCGGCGCTCGGCGCCGCATACCGACAGGTACCGATGTCCCGCACGGGAACCGCCTTTTGTGAGGATCTGCGCAGTATCCGCGCGTTTAAAGAGCTGCTCGGCGAGCTCAGACCCGAGGTGTTTTTCGCGTATATGTCCAAACCGGTTGCTTACGGCGGAATGGCCGCCAAAAAGCTGAAAATTCCGAACATGTATGTGCTGGTGTCGGGACTGGAGATCGCTTTTTACAGCAAGGGACTCAAAAACGCCGTTGTGCGTTTTGTGCTGAAAACCCTGTTCCGCAACACCCACCGCGCGTGTCGCCGCGTTTTCTTCCAAAATCCGGACGATTTGAAGACCTTTGAGAGCATGGGGGTCGTCACGCGCGAGCAATCGGTCGTGGTGGGCGGCTCGGGAGTGGATATGGCGCACTTCGCGCGGCAGCCCTTGCCAAAGGAGCCGGTGGTGCTGATGGTGGCGCGGCTTGTTTGGAGCAAAGGAATCCGCGAATATCTCAAAGCGGCAGAGCTTGTCAAAAAGCAACGCCCGGATGTCCGCTTTTTACTGGTGGGCGGGTTGGACACCAATCCCGAATCGCTGACAAAAGAGGAGCTTGACGCCTATATCGGCAACAGCACGATAGAGTATCTCGGATATTCGGGAGATGTGCGCGAGCACCTTGCCAAATGTTCCATCTTTGTTTTGCCGTCCTATCATGAGGGAACGCCGCGCTGCGTTCTCGAAGCGATGGCGACGGGACGCCCGATCATCACGACCGATGCCCCCGGCTGTCGGGAAACGGTCAAAGAGGGCTATAACGGGTATCTCGTCCCAGTGGGCGACAGTGAACAGCTTGCCGCACATATTTTGGAGCTGGCGGCCTCTCCCGCGCTGCGGGAGCAAATGTCGGATCATTCGTACAGTTTGTGCGATGATAAATATAATGTCACCAAAGTCAATGCCCAAATGATAAAAGAAATGGAGTTGTGAAACATGTCCCTGTATGAAAAAATCGTGGCCAAAGAAGAAAAGTTAGCACTCGTCGGTCTCGGCTATGTCGGCATGCCGATCGCTGTGGCGTTCTCCAAAAAAGTCGATGTTATCGGCTTTGATGTGAATGCGCACAAGATCGAGCTGTATAAGTCCGGCATCGACCCGACCAAGGAGGTCGGCAACGAAGCGATTGCTGCCTGCACGGTCGATTTCACCAGCGATGAGACCCGCATCAAAGAGGCCAAGTTCATTATCGTGGCCGTGCCGACTCCCGTTAATGACGATCATACGCCCGATCTGACACCGGTTGAGGGCGCTTCGCATGTCGTCGGCCGCAACCTGACCAAGGGCGCGATCGTCGTATATGAATCGACCGTGTATCCCGGTGTGACGGAAGATGTCTGCATTCCGATCCTTGAGAAGGAAAGCGGCCTCAAATGCGGGTGTCGTCGTTGGCGGTGCCGGGGGCGACCTTGTCCAGGGCGTAGATCATCTC
>JBJEIR010000020.1:0-5741 GCA_051877215.1 Acutalibacteraceae bacterium
ATCCAAATAATCGGTTTTCAGTTTGCGAAGCGACTCCTCAACGGAGGCCTTCGCCTGCTCATAACCGTAATGCTCAATCCACACCTTGGTGGTCAGAAAGATCTCTTTTCTCGGCACACCGGATTTAGCAATGGCACAGCCGACTTCTTCCTCATTAAAATACGACTGCGCCGTGTCGATATGCCGATACCCCACCTTTAAAGCGTCGAGCACACAGCGCTCGCACTCTTCTTTTGTCACCTGATAAACGCCGTATCCTAAAATCGGCATTTTCACTCCGTTTGACAATGTTACATATTCCACGCTGAAAGTCCCTCCGTATCTCTTATATTCTTTTTCCCATTTCATACGCTTCCTCATAAGCGGGATTCGCTTTTATTTCTCCTGCCTGCCAAGCACCGACGCCGCAGAGGATTCCCGCTTCTCTCGCCCCGAAAAGACAATCCTTCGTAAAGCCTCGGAACGCTTCAACGGTGCGGATAAGATTTGCCTTTTCGGTATCCGCCGCTGTCATGATAAAGTAAAAATCTTTATTCGTAATCTCCATATAGCGCGGGGCGGTACGGTCAATGAATGTTTTCATCTGTCCGTCCATGGTGTAGAAATAGACAGGCGTTGCCAAAACAATCACATCCGCCTTCACCATTTTGTCGAGGATTTCTGCCATATCGTCCTTCTGAACGCATTTGTGCGTGGTATTGCACACACCGCAGCCACGACAGTAACCGATATGCTTCGATGCCAAAAACACCTTTTCCACTGTATGACCGTTTTCGGCTGCCCCTTTTGCAAATCGGTCGCACAGGATATCAGAATTGCCGTTTTTTCTCGGACTTGCCGAAATAATCAACACATTTTTCATGTATTATTCCTCCCAAAGCTCTTTTGCCATACGCAGTGCCGCCCACGCCTTCGGCCAGCCTGCATAAAAAGCGGCGTGTGTGAGAATTTCCGCAATTTCCTCCTTGGTTACCCCGTGCTGTTTGGCATTTGATAAGTGAAATTTTAAAGAGCTGTCCAAAATGCCGCTTGCCAAAAGTGCCGTTACCGTCACGATGCATCTGTCCCTTGCGGACAGCTTGTCTTCTCTCGACCAAATCTCGCCGAACAGTATGTCGTCATTCACCTGAGCAAACTTGGGAGCGAAGGTGCCGAGCTGGTCTCTTCCCGCTGTCACCTTTTCCATCACAACACCTCATTTCACCTGATTGTATTCCTCGTCGAAAACAGGTTCGCACCACTGCGTCCTGCTGTTCTCTCCGGGCACCTCGACCGCCAAATGCTGAAACCATGAATCGGCCGCCGCGCCGTGCCAATGCTTCACCCCGGCGGGAATATGCACCACATCTGCGGCCTTCAGCCTTCTTGCCGGCTTGCCCCATTCCTGATACCAGCCTTCTCCTGCGGTGACAAGCAGTATTTGTCCGCCGCCCTTATCCGCATGATGGATATGCCAGTTGTTGCGGCATTTCGGTTCAAAGGTCACATTGCCGATTACGACCTGCTCTGTCGAAAGCATATTCAGATAGCTCTGCCCGATAAAATACGCTGCAAACGCTTTGTTTGCATCCCCTATGGGGAAAGTGATCATCTCTTTCATACTCATCGCAAATCCTCCGTCACCCATTTTTCAATCTCCCCTCTTGCCCGCTTTACGCTTCCGCCGCGGATGGCGAGGCCTTTTTTTACCTTGGCGGCAGGGCACAGCTTTTTTATGTCCGAAACGCTGCTGCCCAAGCCGCTGCCTTCGTGGGTACAAAAGGGCTTGATGATTTTTCCGCTGCAATCAAGCTGTTCCAAAAACGAAAATACCGCCATAGGCATGGTGCTCCAGTAGTTTGGATAGCCCAAATATATCACATCGTATTCTCGGAGGGTTTGGGGCGGGTTTTTGAGTGCGGGACGGGCGTTTTGCCGCTGATCGGCTTTTGCCTGTTCGATACAGTCGTTGTAGTCCTTTGCATAAGGCTCTCTTTGCTCAATTTTAAACCAATCGGCACCTGTCAATTCTTTGATGATGCCCGCCGCAACCTCCGTGTTGCCCACTTCCAATGTTTTTATCAGGCCGTTTACATAGTTCTCATCGGCTCTTGAATAAAAAGCAACCAATTTTTTGGCCATGTCAATCCCTCCGCTTTCCGTGAAAAGTATACCATAGAAATTCTTGACACAGAATATCCAATATGGTATCATTGTATAAACCAAAAGTTTATACAATGATACCGAGGAGATACGATGTACAACGCGTTGCTTGATACCTTTACAGCCGTCATCGACTGCGGCAGCTTTACCAAAGCGGCAGAGCAGCTGTATATTTCGCCGACAGCGGTGATGAAACAAATGAATACGCTGGAAAGCCATCTGAACCTAAAGCTGATAGAGCGAACGCCGACGGGCGTGCGCTTGACCCGGGCGGGAGAGGTCATCTATCGGGACGCCAAATTTATGATGGATTACTCCGAAAAATCGATTGCCGCCGCCAATGCCGCCATGCATAAATATGATACTACCTTCTGTGTCGGCACCTCTTTGCTCAATCCCGCAAAGCCCTTTATGGACTTGTGGTACCGTATCAATCAGCACTTCCCCGACTACAAGCTGCACCTTGTTCCGTTCGAGGATAACCATGACGGCATTTTGTCGGAAATCAAAAAGCTGGGAGAAAAATTTGATTTTCTGATCGGTGTTTGCGACTCCAAAGCGTGGCTGTCTTTGTGTAATTTTTTACCGCTCGGCAGATACAAAAAGATGATTGCGGTATCAAGGGAACATCCCCTTGCGTCAAAAAGCCGTATTGACATCGAAGATTTGTACGGTGAAACCTTGATGATGGTCAGCGCGGGAGATTCCGGCGTAAATGATTTCATCCGCAATGATTTAGAGAAAAATCACCCGCAGATTCATATTGAGGACACCCCTCACTTTTATGATTTATCGGTATTCAACCGCTGCGCCCAAACCGGCAATGTGCTGCTTACAATCGAATGCTGGCAAGAGGTTCACCCCGGTCTTGTCTCTATCCCCGTCAACTGGGACTACAGCATTCCTTACGGACTGCTGTACAGCTTTCAGGCGCCGGAGGATGTGCAAAGGCTTGTGAAGGCGGCACAAGCACTCACGCACAAGGCTTAAACTGCAAAAAGGCACTCTGCGAGCGCCGAACAAGTCCGTTTTTTAGGACTTGCCCGGCAGCAGAGTGCCTTTTTAGCATATAAAATGATGTTATGACCTATTCGGAAGATGTTTAGAAGAGTGCCTGCGCGTTATCTCATCCGTTTTCTTCCCTGCCGAAAACGCGCTTGGCATACTGCACCGACGCCATGGCATCCTTGCCGTAAAAATCGGCGCCGATCTGATCGGCATATTCCTGCGTCATCACCGCACCGCCGACCATCACCTTGCAGCTCGGGCATTCCTCACGCAGCAGTGCAATGGTACGCGCCATCGAGGGCACCGTCGTCGTCATCAGCGCACTTAGCCCCACGAGCGGCGCGCACTCGCGCTTGACCGCCTCGACAACCGTTTCGGGCGGCACATCCTTGCCGAGATCCACCACTCGGAACTGATAATTTTCAAGCAATACCTTCACAATATTTTTCCCGATATCGTGAATATCTCCGTATACGGTTGCAATGACCACCGTATCCCGAGAGGTCTCGCTGCCGTCGGCCGTCATATACTGTTTGAGTGCTTCAAATGCCGATTTGGCCGCCTCGGCGCTCATGAGCAGCTGCGGCAAAAAGAGTGTTCCCTCTTCAAAGCCTTTGCCGACGATATCCAGTGCGGGCACCAGCTCCTCATTGATAACGGCAAGCGGTGCCCTGCCGGCCGAAACCGCCCCCTGCGCAAGCGCAAAAGCGGGCTCGGAGAGTCCTTTTATCACCGCCGTTTTCAGCGTCAGCTCCGCCGCCGTGTCAGCAGTGGGCCGCGCCTGCGCTTCCGGCGATTGATCGCCGTGCCGCGCAATATAGCGCGCACACTGCGCATCGTGCCCGAGCAGTGCGCAAAACGCGTCATAGGCACTCATCATCGCTTCCGAGCAGGGATTGACGATACCGGCGTCCAGCCCGCTTTGCAGCGCCATGGTAAAAAACGCCGTATTGATTTTTTCGCGCATCGGCAGCCCGAAAGAAATATTCGATACACCGAGCACCGTTTTGACGCCGAGCTCCCGCTTGATGAGCGAGAGCGCCTCCAGCGTCACGCGCGCCGCGTCGCCCCCCGCAGAAACAGGAAGTGTCAGCGCATCCACCAAAATATCGCGGCGGTCGATCCCGATTGCCTCCGCTCTTTCCACGATCCGCCGTGCAATGGCGAGACGGCCTTCGGCTGTCTCGGGGATACCGTCTTCATCGAGCGTCAGCGCGACAAGCCCGCCGCCGTATTTTTTTACAAGCGGCAAAATCGTCTGCAAGCTCTCCTCTTTGCCGTTGACCGAATTGATCAGCGGCTTGCCGTTATAGACCCGAAGTGCGCGTTCCATCGCAATCGGGTCGGAGGTGTCCAGCTGCAGCGGCAGACGCGTCACCTTTTGCAATTCGCGCACCACAAGCGGGAGCCGCTCTGTTTCGTCAATATCCGGAAGCCCCACGTTCACATCCAGAATGTCCGCGCCCTTTTCCTCCTGCATCAAGCCTTCCCGCAGGATATAGTCCGTATCCCGCTCAAGAAGCGCCTGCCGAAAGCGCTTTTTTCCGGTAGGATTGATGCGTTCGCCGATGATGACAGGATGCTCCCCGATCATAGACCATGCGGCATAGGAGCTCACCGTCAGCGTGTCATAATGCGGCACAGCAAGCGGCACAAGCCCTTTAAAACGCGCAGTCAGCGCCGCCAAATGAGCGGGCGTAGTGCCGCAGCAGCCGCCGACAATCGCGGCACACACGGCAATCGGCTCCATGGCTGCGGCAAATTCATCGGGATGGACATCGTAAACGGTTTTTCCTGCTTCGGAGCGCGGCAGTCCGGCATTGGGATTGACGACAAGCGGCAGAGAACAGCACCCGCGCAGCTCCTCGACAAGAGGGCGCATAGCGTCCGGGCCCATGCCGCAGTTGAGGCCGATCGCCGTCACGCCCAGTCCTTCGAGCAGGGCGACTGCGGCACGGATATCCGCGCCGGTCAGCAGCTTGCCCCGCTCGTCGAAAATCATGGTGCAGATAATCGGCAGATCGCTGTTCTCTTTGGCCGCAAGCACCGCCGCCTTCAGCTCATAGGTATCACTCATCGTCTCGATGAGGATGCAGTCCGCTCCCGCACGGTCGCCCGCCCGAACCATTTCGGCAAACAGCGATACCGCTTCTTCAAACGGCAAGTCCCCGAGCGGAGAGAGCAGCTTGCCGGTAGGGCCGATATCCAGTGCCACAAACGCATCCGGTTTGCATCTTTGAACCGCTTCTTTGGCGGTGTGTACCGCCGATGTGACAACCTCTTTTACCGTTTTTCCGTAGGGCGTCAGCTTGAGCGCATTCGCGCCGAAGGTATTGCTGCTGAGAATGTCACAGCCCGCCTGCAAATATTGCTCATGGATACCGCGCACGATCTCCGGATGCTCAAGCGACCACAAATCCGGCGGATAACCGTCGGGCAGTCCCGCCGCTTGCAGCATGGTTCCCATGGCGCCGTCAAAAAACAGCAGTTCCTTTTGAAACCGATCGAGAAAAGCCGCCATTATTTATTCATCCTTCCGAAATACACAAAATTGATTGGGACAATCGGCGCAATGCCCCGTGTGACAGCTT
>JBJEIR010000021.1:0-5722 GCA_051877215.1 Acutalibacteraceae bacterium
GGCAGCAATTCATCTGCAATCTGCCATCCTTGTGTGCCTTCGATACAATGAACAACCGGCAGCTTTTTTCCTTCCGGCGTATGCAAATAGTCCGCATGATGGGTATCTCTCGTGAAAAGGATCTCCCCGCCGTTTTGTTTATATTCCTCTATTTTGGCTTTTACCCTCGGCACAATTGCTTTTGCTTCCTTAGTGCCGAGGCTTCCGTCGATAAAATCGTGCTGCATATCCACGACAATCAGTGTTCTTTTCATCATACGCCCTCTCTTCCTCTGACGGTTTTTCGAATTTCATGTCAAATGCTTTTTAAAAACGCGCCGTACGGTCATGCCGATGTATCCGCTTCTTTTACAGGCACTGCAAACGCCTCTGTATACCACTTTAAAATCTCGGCCAAATTCTTTTCATCCACATAACTGCCGCCGTCTGTCAACAGTTTCAGCATCCTGTCTTCCTCAAACGTGCGCTCTTTTTTATTTGCGAGTGCCTTGCCTGCCGTTTTTTTCATGACCGTCATCATGAATTTATACACTCCGTGAAGCTTTGTCATATCAAAGCCGCCCTGCAAGGTAAAGACAGGCAAATCGGCAGGAAAAGAATTTGCTTTTCGCACATCCTGCAGCTGCGACCCCGTTTGGCCCATGCCGACACCGCAGACAGCCGCTATGCAAAAGCGCTTCGCAGCTTTTTTATAGCCTTTGACCGTGCCCGCCATCAGCCACCCGAGATATATGACCGATCGTTTCTCTTTACGCATGTCCGAAAGAGCATATACAGGCAGTCCGATTCGCTCACCGAGCAGTTTTGCATATTCGGCTGTATAGCCGGTATTGGATGTATAGACGATCGCCACAGGTTCCGTCATGACGCTTCCTCCTATAAAGGATTTATTTTGGGTACATATGTGCGGCAGGTTTACGGCAAGCCGGTCTCACTTTCATCGCCCTTTTATGACATTCATCAAAATATAAACAGCAACAAGGACCGCTATCGAAGCTATAAGAACCGTATACATACCGCCGATTTCCACTTGACTGTCAAAAAAATAGAGATTGCAGTCAACGCTGTCTTTGATTGCTTGTGTAATTTCGGACGAAAGCCCTGCACGCCCCATTTCTTCAAACACTCCGTGCATCGCGTGATTGCGAATCAGAGAGGTGGCGTAGGTTCCCGGCAAAAAGGATATCACCTTTTGAAGTCCTTCGGGAAATTGAGATATCGGCATATAGGCGCCGCAAATAAAGCCATATCCGGAGCTGATGACTGTGCCGACCGCCGACATCTGTCCTTGAGTGGACAAAAAGAAATTGATAATACTTGACAGCGCTGTGCCGAACATCACAAGCAGCACGACATCAAGCAGCAGGAAAAGGATATCCGACAGTGTCATGTAAAAGCCTACACACGCCACATAAGCAAGGCAAATGCCCGTCGCAGCCAAACAAATAATCAGCGTCGAAATCAGTGTGGAGACATAATATCCCAAAGCAAGCGCCGATCCCTTTACGGGAGAAATGGTCAAATCCTTTATGCTTCCGTTCGCTTTATCCTGCACCATCAGCATATTGGAACAAAACGCCACCGTCACGCAGGATACGGCGAGAATAGAGGAAATCAGCTGGCCACCGACAAAGCCGTCAACCAATTTTTCCGACAACTCAAAGCCGTTCGGAAAAGCGGACAAAAAACTGTTTTTATACACATTTCCGAGAAAGGTCGCATACAGGACAAGCAGGATGGCGGGTGTAATCAAAGAGGTGAAAAACATCCCTTTATCTTTGAAAAAGAGCTTTGTGTCCCGTTTGACCAGTGCATATAAAAGGCTCATTTTTCCGCACCTCCTGTCAGCTTTTTCCCCGTTACGGCGAGAAAAACATCGTCCATTTTTCCTTTGGTGATCTCATAATCTTTGAAAAGGTCGGTGTGCTTTATGATCAGTTCGGTCGCCGCCGCCGTGTCGGGAATAGACAAACGATACGCATCCCTGATAGGCTCATATTTGACTCCCAGCGCTTTTACAGCCGCTTCATCCGCACCGTAAAGGGTGATAAAATCTCCTGTATATGTATTTTTTAGCTCTAAGGGAGTCCCCTGAGCGATTCGTTTGCCGCTGTCCAAAATGACAACATAATCGGCATCGGCGGCTTCTTCCATATAATGGGTGGTGAGAAAAACCGTCATATTCTTGTTTTTGCGCAAATCGCCCAAGACATTCCAAATGGTCTTCCTGGTCTGCGGGTCAAGTCCTGTAGTCGGTTCATCCAAAATGAGGATTTTCGGCTCGTGGAGCAATGCCCTCGCAATGTCAATTCTCCTGCGCTGTCCTCCTGAGAGCTTGCCGACGGTTCGCTTCAGCAAATCGCCGAAATCGAGAAGGGCGGCAAGCTCTGAAAGCCGCTTTTTAAACGCCTTGCCCGTAATGCCGTAAAGCGCCGCACGGCTTTCCAGATTATCTTGAACGCTGAGTGCCTTATCTAAAACGGAATTTTGGAATACGACGCCGAGTTCCCGTTTTATATCATCCACTTTTTTATCGAGATCATGGCCGTCGATTAGGACATGTCCCCCGTCTTTTTTAAGCTGACCGCACAAAATGTTGATCGTGGTGGATTTTCCTGCGCCGTTCACACCGAGAAAAGAGAAGAGCTCTCCCTCTTTTACGCAAAAGCTCAGGTTTTGGACGGCTTTGATATCTCCAAATGCTTTGTTTAGACCCTGTATCTCAATGATATTTTTCATGAAGCAGTCACTCCTTAAAGAGAGTCGAATACAGCGGTTCCCTTTGATTTGATCCAGCCGAAAAGCACAGCAGATAACGCCCCGGTGAAACCTATAAAGAGCAAAAGATAAACCGTCGGATCAATCCACTGGGAAACGGCAAAATACAGAATGCCGAGCGCCGTAATAAAGAGCCACCCGCCGAAAAGAGCAAACATGACACTCATGCTCTGCTTGACAGGCACGGTCTCGGTCGTCCAGTTCAGATTCGGCATTTTAAGCCCCAAAAACAATCCCCACAGCGCCGAAAGAATCACAAACAGCACAACCGCCGCCGAAATCAGAATACAAAACAAAGGCGAAGGCTCCATAACAAAGAGCACGGCGGCCGTCAAAATCAGAGCGGGAATCCATGTCAAAATCAAATGAAGCTTCAGCTTAGCATAAAGAACCGCTTTGGCGGGTATGGGATACGATTTTACCAGCCAAATGGTTTTCCCTTCAAGGGAGACAGACGGTGCGGTTATATCGTTCATCGAAACGATCAGACAGATCGCCGCGACCGCCGCGAGTGAAAGAAAGGCTTGTGCACCGGGAAAGATTTGCTCAATCAGCTCCCGTAATTCGCCTTTCTCCACAATCAAAGCAACCGCACCGATGAGCATAAGAACAACGCCGAGGCCGCAGTTGAGCATATAGGTCGAGCTGCTCAAAAATCTGCGGAATTCTTTTTTTAAGAGAGCGGAGGAAATATTGCCCGCCTTGACCGCTTTTTCTTTATATTGGATTTTTTTGCCTCCCCTATTGGCGGTGGCGACCTTTAAAAATGTTGCGGATAACACAAAATAAACCACGCCGAACAAAAGGGCGATAACGGCTGTAAACAGCAGCATAGAAAGGGCATTCCCCTCGGCGGCAAGCCCCATATGATAAAAAGGATACAGCCAGCTTTGTATTTGACTCCCGAGCGACGTCGGATCGGCGAGAATAAATTCCAAAATCGCGTACGCCTGACTGTAGATATAATAATACCCTGCGATAAAGGCCAGAGAGAGAATGACGGTGACAGCGGTTTTCCGCTTCATTTTTGAGCTGATAAGCGCTACAACAAACCCCAAAATACAGGAAAGCGTCAAGATAAACACAGAGAGAACAAACGGAATCAGAACAGAAAACAGAATGCCCAAAACGCCGATTTCGGCATACATAAAAAATACGATGACAGCCGGCACCATGACGATCAATTCATAAATAAGTCCCGTTACATATACGCCGGCAAGACGGACAAACAGTATTTTCGGCGCCGATATCGGCATAGAAAGCAAAAAATCGTTGTCTTTTGCCAGATAGAGTGACGAATAGGTGCTGAACACGCTTCCAAAGACGCCTAAGGCAATGCTGATAAAGCTCATGAGCACCATATACAGCCATCCGAGCCGCTGTGAAAGCAACGGCTCACAAAGGGACAGCGCCATCTGAAAAAACACCGAGCCCAAAAACACAAACAGGATGAGATACAGCAAAACGATTCCCACAACGCCGTTTTTGTCACGGTTTTTTCCCGATTTTCTATCTCGATAAACCCAAGAAAAAACCTCCAGCATTTGCTTTTTTAAAAGGGTTTTGATCATTTTTCTTCCTCCAGTTCAAGGAACACATTTTCAAGCGTACTGTCTCCTCTTACCTCTTCCATTGTACCGGATTTGATCAGCTTGCCGCTTTTGATAATGGCGACCTTGTCGCAGAGCTTTTCGGCGACCTCCAGCACATGGGTGGAAAAGAAGATAGCAGAACCTTTTTCGCACATTTCACGCATGATTTCTTTGAGCAGATGAGAAGCCTTCGGATCAAGACCGACAAACGGTTCGTCCATAATCATCAGTTTCGGGCGGTGAATGAGTGCCGAGACAATCGCCAATTTCTGCTTCATCCCGTGGGAATAGGAAGAAATCGGCTGTGCGAGATGAGAGGTCATCTCAAAGGTGTCCGCATATTTTCTGATACGCGCCTGTCTCTTGTTTGTATCGACGCCGAAAATGTCCGCCACAAAATTCAGAAACTGTATGCCCGTCATAAATTCATATAAATCCGGATTATCGGGAATATAGGCAATTTTTTCTTTACAGGCAATCGGATTGTCTTTGACGGAAACACCGTCCACATAAATCTCCCCGTCATCAAATTGCAAAATTCCGCAAACAGCCTTGATTGTTGTGGTCTTGCCTGCACCGTTATGACCGATAAACCCGTAAATTTCACCGGGACGGATATGCAGGGTCAAGTCGTCAACGGCCTTTTTCTCACCGTAAATTTTTGTCAAATGATCAATTTTCAGCATGTCTTTTTCCTCCCGTTGTCTTCCGGTTTACATTTAAAATGTAAGATGCTTTCAAGCATCCTCTGTTTCATAGTTTAATATAAAAGCAATTCATATTCAACCGCAGAATTGCTCCTGTAATAATGAATTTTTATTGTTTCTGTTTAAAATCCACCTTAACGGCGCCAACACCTCCGTCAACCTCGATTCTATTATCGCCTTTTCCGAAAACGCTGCCGTCTTCCATACTCTCTCCGTCAACAACAGCGCTGCCGAGTCCCTTGTCAAATTGAATTCTGTAATCATCTTTTGTGCCGATAAGGGTGATATCGGCTCCCCCCACACCGTAATCAAGTTTACTGTTACCAAGCACGGCGGCGGTCAGATCCAGTTTGCCGACCCCCATATTTAAATCGAGATTATAGAGTGTGCCTCCCGAAACGGTCACCTTTCCCGCACCGCCCTCTATTTGCGATTCGACGCCTGCGTTCAATTCTCGGATGTTAACCGCACCTGCGCCAAGCTCCAAATGAAGTCGATCGGCAGACAGCACATCCACCGTCAATTTGCCGGCTCCCGTCATAATATTCGCGTTCTTAAAAACGAGTCCTTCGGGTATACAGATGCTAAGCACGGCATTATGGGAATTGAACCAAAAATTCTCAGTTTCCTTAATGATGAGAGAAG
>JBJEIR010000022.1:0-5650 GCA_051877215.1 Acutalibacteraceae bacterium
AAGTGCGATACTCAACAACCGCCCGCTAAGCGGGTGGGATTAAAGCTTAAGCAAAAAAGACATCCTTTATGATAGAATGGAGAGTGCTCAAGTCTCTAAACAAAACAGAAAGGATGTCTCTTATGGCAAATAGTTTAGCACATACAAAATGGGTATGCAAGTATCATAGCAAGTAATCATACCACCGAGGCTTGAGCAAAGCGAAAGCCGGCGGCATTTAGGCGCTGGCTTTTGTCAAGGCCTTATAGGCCGCTCGTCATGCCACCCCTCTTAGGGGTGGTCATGACTTTTTGGGATGATTGCTAAACGCGGTGAAGAATCCGCGGTGCTTTAATCCACCGGTTCGTAAAATACCTTGAGCACCAATTCGTACAGGGCTTTTTCATCCACATGATATTGCGCCTTGCCGTCTTCGCCTTCCGTCACGGTGCCGGGCGCCTGATGAAAGACCGGTGTGCTGTGATGCTGCAACAGGTTGGTTGCCAAAAAGGTGATTTTTGAGGCGTCGAGGTTGCTGACCGAATCGGCGGATACCTCGTTGAATAAATTGAGAGGAACCTGCAGGTCCTCTTTTGTCGCCTGCATAGCCTTATCAAAGAAAGCGTTTAGGTACTGCTTTTGCCGCTCCATGCGCGCGTTGTTGGAATCAAGCTGCGTTTTATCGCGGTTGCGGACATACAGCATGGCATCGTCTCCGTGCAGCGTGAGGGTCTCTCCGGCGGAATAAAACGCGCCGCCGCTTGTCTTGAAATCCTCGAGCAGGGTGACCTCCACGCCGCCGATGGCATCGTTGAGTACGGCGATAGAGGAGAGGTCCATGGCAAAATAGGTGTTGATGGGAATGCCGTAGAGCAGGCGCTGTACCGAGCGGGAGAGGTTTTCGCAGCTTCCCTCCCGACCGTCTCCATACGCATAAGCAAGACAAATCTGTGTATTTTCGATGCGCGAAAAGCTGCCGTCTGTGGCGAAGATATCAATGTCGGTCATCGTGTCACGCGAAATCGTCACGACATCCATTGCCCCCGTGCCGGTGTCTATGGACAGGAGCATAATGGTATCCGCCTGTCCGCCCGTACCGACGATGTTGTCATCCAGCCCCATATTCGTTTTATCCGTTCCCATGCACAAAATGTTTGTGCGGTCGGTATTGAACTGATAGGTCTGTCCGTTATAGACGACGCGCTGCCCGTTATCGTGTATTTCTACCTCGGCGATCTCGGGAGCGGGAACGCTCAGTTCCGCCTGATCGGTGTTTAGCAGGGCCGAACGCCCGGTTTCGTGCAAAATCAAAACGGTGCCTGCCGCAATGACCACGATGCCGAGCAGACAGCACAGAATCGCCAAAAGCGCCTTTCGCACCGGATGACGCTTCTTGTGACGGTGGGTTGAATGGCTGTGATGACGGCCGCTTCCCGCCGGCATGAGCAAAAGGTCTTCCGCATGCAGATGGCTGTGGTGATGCCCTGTATGCGCGCCATTTTCGGCAGAAGCGCCGCTTTCGGGAGCATCGTCGGAGGGAGCCGCTTCGCTGTTCGGCGTTTCGGAAACAGGGGAAGAAAGCGGGGAGGACGAAGAAGACGAACCGTTGAAATCGGTATGCTCCGTCTGAAAAGAGGCGGGCTCCCTTTCGGGGGGAAAGATTGCTTGATACGGATTATTTGGTCGGTTGGTCATTGGTCAGCACCCCCTGAACAAGATATCTCGCACTTTTGTTATAGCCGACGCAGGTGCTTAAGGTGACGATGGTGTCATCTTTTGTGACAGTAACCTCCGGCCGTGTGTTGACGACCATCGACTTGGGATCTTTGGCATATGCCAAATACTCTTCCCATACCGCGTCGTTTGTATAGTCAAAGGAATTGAGAAGATGACGATTATCATATTCATAAGCGGAAAAAATCGTGTAGGTCAGGATATGACCGGGCGTGTAAATGTAAAATACGGGGTTGCTTTGGAAAAAATCGGCATCCTCAAAATAGTGCAGGGTACGAAACATGGTGCCGTTGAGCATATTGTGCCCGTATAAAACCGTGTTGCGGTCGGTAAAGCTGCGGCCGTTCTGTTTTTCACTGTAGATCGTGCCGGCAAATTCATATTCCTTGTAGATATTATGCTCCAAATAAAAGCTGTCGTCCTCGTCCGAACTGCAGGCGACAGGATAGTCGATGTTGGTGTTCGGCACATACAGCCACGCGTAGATGTCCGAATTGGTCGCTTGCAGTGCGGCAAAATCGACGGGGTTGTCCGGCAGAGGAGCGGTCGGCGAGGTGATGCCCGACGGCAGCGAAGAGGTGGGAACGGTCGTTTCGGAAGTTTCCGTTCGGGTGGCGGGGAGAACCACATTGCCGCTGTTCCAATACCACAAAAAATAACCTGTTCCGACGCCTGCTGCAATCATAAACAGGATCAAAAGCACAATCCATAGGATCCTGCCCGGTCTTGATTTCATACTTGTGTCAGCCTTTCTTTATATGCGGGAAATATCAGCCGCCGCCAAAGGAACGATCCGACGGCTATCCTACGGGAAAAAGACCCCGCGTTTCCGATTGAGAAAAGCAGGGCCTTTTTTATGCGTATATATCACCTTTATATCACCGTTTACTGCGGGATCAGGCTTCCTCCGAGGAATCGCGGAGCTTTTTGCCGGCGATCAGCGCGGCACAAAGAGACACAACGGCACCGCCTGCGACAAGAAATGTCCAGTTGAAGCTGTCGGTTTGGGGCGAGGTGGAAGAGCCGTTTTGGCCGCCCTGGTTATTTTGGTTGTCCCCGTTGACGGTGGTTGCTTCCGGGCTGTAGTACGGATCCGGGGAAGCGGCCGCGGGCAGCACCATGACAAACATCATGGCAAGCGCAAGGAATAACGCAGTGAGTTTTTTCATTTTATAAGCCCTCCTTAAATGAAAAGGTATACTTTTTACCATACATATTGATAGTATACCACCCTTTTATGCCGGTGTCAATCTTTTTTGTATTTTTCACGGCAATCGGGCATATGTATTGGACGAGAGAAAAGGGGGGACGGGTTTGATTTGGGACAGCTTGCCGGTTGTGCTGTATATGGCGGCGCTGCTGGCTTTGGGGTTTGCCGGCATGAGCAAAATCCGAACCGCTTCCGATTTCAGTTCCTCAGAGGAAGGGTGCGGTACGGCGGTGCTGTTTGCCTCCTTGTCCGCGTCCTTTATCGGAGGCGGCTATTCCGCCGGCAACGCCTGTGCCGCCTTTGAGGAGGGACTGCGCACAACGGCGGCGTTGTGCGGATTCGGAATATCCATGATTTTGATCGGGCGCTTCTTGGCGCCGGGCGCGGTGCGCTTTTACGGGGAGCACACGGTCGGCGGAGTCATCGGCCGCTCTTTCGGCACACGGGCGCGGGTCGTCACGGGTGTATTTTCGTTTTTATGCTGCGCCTGCGTTGTCGGAGCGCAGGTGCAGGGAATGGGAACGGTCTTGCATGTGCTGTTCGGCGTTCCCGAAACGGCGGGGATTCTGATCGGCAGCGGTGTGGTCATCGTGTATTCCACCTGCGGCGGGCTGCAATCGGTCATTGCGGCGGATGTTGTGCAGTTTGCACTCCTGGCGCTCGGCATGCCGCTTCTTTTATGGCGCGGACTGACGCTGACCGGCGGCTTTGAGGGGCTGCTGGCAGCCGTGCCGCCCGAACGGTTGGACCCGCTTGGCGGCGAGGGAATTTTGCCGTTTTTATCCCTGTTTTTGATGATGGGGCTGGGAGAAGCACTTGCGCCTCCCTATACCCAGCGCCTGCTGATTGCCAAAACGCCGAAAAACGCCGCGCGGGCCAGTATCTGGAGCGGATTGTTTTCGCTTCCGTTTTTTGTGGTGACGGGGCTCATCGGACTGACGGCGCTCGCATTACAGGTCACGGATGAGCCGTCGCTTGCCATGCCGGCGTTGGTGTCGGCGGTATTGCCGGTGGGGCTCAGAGGGCTGGTGATGGCGGCGATGGTTTCGATGATGCTGTCCGCCGCAGACAGCTTTCTCAACAGCGCCGCCATCAGCCTGATAGAGGATACCGTGGTGCCGCTTTATCCCGCAATGAAGGACGCAAGGCGCCTTTTGTGGATGCGGGTTGTCAATGCGGGAACCGGTGCGGCGGCGGTGGCGGTGGCGCTGTGTATGCCGAATATTTTTGACATTCTGATGCTGTCCTATTCGTTTTGGTGCCCGGTTATTCTGGTGCCGCTTGCAGCCGCGCTGCGCGGCCGCACAGCAAGCGGCAAGGCCTTTGCGGTATCTGCGCTGAGCGCCTGCGCGGTCACATGTATATGGAATGTTCTGCTGCAAAAGCCGTTTGGGGTGGACGGGGCGATTCTCGGGACACTGCTCTCGGCGGGGCTTTTTCTGCCCGCCTGCCGCCCTGTCTCCCGTTCGACAGCCAAAAAGGCTGCCGTTCCCGCAAAGAACAGAGCTGTAAAAATCAGCCGTTCGGTCAAAAATGCGGTCAAAAACCGCTTTTAAAAGAGAGGTCAAACGGGAAAGGTAAAGCGCCCGTTTAAGAAGCGGCCGGCTGTTTTTCTGTTTGAACGAACAAATCGCTGCCGTCGGTGGAGACGACGGTGGTGCCGCACAGGTCGGCGCGGTAGTAAACAGCGTTCAGGTCGGACAGCTTTCGGAGCGTTTCGCCGTGAGGATGGCCGTAAGAATTGTCCGCACCGCACGAAATCAGGGCGACAGAAGGGGAAACGGCGCGAAGGAAATCGGTCTGCGAGGAGGTTTGGCTGCCGTGATGTCCCACCTTAAGTACATCGGATGACAGGGAAAAGCCGCTGTCGAGCAGGGCGTTTTCCACCTCTTTCTCCGCATCGCCCATCATCAGAAAGGAGCGCTCCTTATAGGTGATGCGGCAAACGACGGAATAATTGTTGAGGTCATTGCAGTCGATCAGACAGGGGAAAACGGTGACGGTTGCGTCTCCGAGCGAAAAATCCCCTCCCGATGTTGCGTCTATCACGCAGATGTCGGACGCCGCGCTCAGTGCGTCGAGCATATGACGGTAGCAGGCGGTGGTGGGAACCAGCGCCTCGGGGACGGGCTGCATCACAAAGCGGTCGATTTCGATGCGGTCGATGACGGTCGCCATGCCGCCGATGTGGTCGGCGTGGGGATGGGTGGCAATCACCAGCTCAAGGCGGTCGATATCGCGGGCGCGCAGATAGTCAAGCACCTCGTCGGCGGTATCCGCTTCGCCCGCGTCGATGAGCATGGCGTGCTCTCCCTGCTCGATGAGAAAGCAGTCGGCATTGCCGACATCAATCATATGCACGGAAAACGGTTCGTCCGAAGTCGCCTCCTTGACAGGAACGAAATCGGAAACGGTGTCGGAAAACGGCAGCCGATGTCCTGCTGCTGCCAACGCGAGCAGCAGCAGGGCGCAAACGATCAGCGCGGGTGTCAAGCGGCGCGTTTTTGAGCGGGACATACAAAAAGCCTCCTTATGCAGTCGAATCGACGATGCCGAAAAACGGGCATCCGATATGAAACGCAGGGACAGTGTGCCGTATATTTGCGCCTGCCTGCAAATCAGGTGAAAAACGATGCACAATCAAGAAAAAGCGCCGATCGCTGCGGCATCGGCGCTTCAGCTTGTCAAAAAACGCGCTGTAAAAGGATTTTGTGGCATACCACCGCC
>JBJEIR010000023.1:0-5589 GCA_051877215.1 Acutalibacteraceae bacterium
TAATCGAGCATGGCAAAGGGATGCGCGCCGCCCCACCAGCCGGGCGTATTGGTCGGATAGCGTCCGTGCGCCGTCCAGCAATATCCCTCATATTCGTCCAGGCGATAAAAGACGCCCACATCCTCCGGATAACCGACCGCCTTGAAAACACCCATGTTTTTCCCGCTTGAAAAGACATACGCGCCGTCCACCTTGGTGTTGATCCGAATGACCAGCCGCGCGACAAATTCCTTCTCATCGAGGTGACTGTTTTCCAGCTTGCGGCGGCGCGGCATCAGAAAATAACGCCAGATCATCGGCTGATCGGTGATCTGCGGCATTTTTCGGACGGGAATCTCTCCGAGAGCGCCGACCTCAAAATGGGAATTGAGAATCAGCTCGCATTCCTCTTTGGCTTTTTGACTGTCATAAAAAATATGAAACGCATATAAATCCTTATATTCGGGATAAATCCCGTATGCGGCAAATCCGCCGCCGAGACCGTTAGACCGGTCGTGCATAATGGAAATGGATTTGATGATATCCTCACCGTTCATGCGCTTGCCGCTCTTTGAAAAGATGCCGGATATGGCACAGCCCGCCGGAATACGCGTTTGCCCTTCTTTCAACAACACAACAACCCCTCCTGTCCGTTCAACCGAAAACAGCACTGCAAAAGCGACCTGTTCGACCGCTTTTAAGTATCTGTTTGATATTATATCGCGCCTTTTACCGCTTGTCAACAGAAAATGACGGATTATTTTTGAAAAAATTCATTATTTTTTGGTAATCGCCCGAAAACAGCCCCCGTTTTTGCTTTGTTTTGCAATATATATTTTTCAAAATTGCAGTTTTTGCAAAAAAAGACAAATTTTTTTGCAAAAACCTCTTGACAAGCCGACATCCATTGCGTATACTGTTTTCGTAAACAGCAAGGGCGCTGTGGACGAACAATCGTCTGCAGCGCCCTTTTTGTTTGCAAATCATTTATTAGATGGGAGTTTGAACAGTATGAGCAAGGTTCCGGAGCTGTTCGGCAGCATGGTATTCAACGACTCGGTGATGAAAGAGCGTCTACCGAAGGACACGTACAAAGCACTGAAAAAGACAATGCAGGCAGGCAAGCATCTCGATCCCTCGATCGCCGATGTGGTCGCCAACGCCATGAAGGACTGGGCAATCGAAAAGGGCGCGACCCATTTCACCCACTGGTTTCAGCCGATGACCGGCGTCACCGCCGAGAAGCATGACAGCTTTATTTCTCCGACCAATACCGGCGAGGTCATCATGGAATTCTCCGGTAAAGAGCTGATCAAGGGCGAGCCGGACGCCAGCTCCTTCCCCTCCGGCGGTTTGCGTGCGACCTTTGAGGCGCGCGGCTATACCGCGTGGGATCCCACCTCATATGCCTTTATTAAAGACGATACGCTTTGTATCCCGACCGCCTTCTGCTCCTACAGCGGCGAGGCGCTCGACAAAAAGACGCCGCTTTTGCGTTCGATGGAAGCCATCAACCGGCAGGCGCTGCGCGTTCTGAAGCTGTTCGGGCACGACGATGTGAAGATGGTCACCACCACTGTCGGCCCCGAGCAGGAATATTTCCTCGTAGACCAAAAGGTGTATGAGCAGCGCAAAGACCTGATCTATACGGGACGCACCCTCTTCGGCGCCAAGCCGCCCAAAGGCCAGGAGCTGGAGGATCACTATTTCGGCTCTATCAAGCCCCGCGTCATGGAGTTTATGCAAGACCTCGACGAGGAGCTGTGGAAGCTGGGCATTCTGGCCAAGACGGAGCATAACGAAGTGGCGCCCGCGCAGCATGAGCTGGCTCCGATTTTCTCCACCACCAACATCGCCACCGATCACAACCAAATCACCATGGAGCTGATGAAAAAGGTGGCGGCACGCCACGGCATGACCTGTCTGCTGCACGAAAAGCCCTTTGCCGGCGTCAACGGCAGCGGCAAGCACAACAACTGGTCCATCTCGACCGATACCGGCATCAACCTGTTGGAGCCGGGCAACTCGCCGCACGAAAACGCGCAGTTCCTGCTCTTCCTGTGCGCCGTCATCAAGGCTGTCGATGAGTATCAGGATCTGCTGCGCATTTCCGTAGCAAGTGCCGGCAACGACCACCGTTTGGGAGCCAACGAAGCGCCTCCCGCCGTTGTGTCCATGTTCCTCGGCGAAGAGCTGACCGAGATTTTGGAAGCCATTGAAAACGACACGGTATATGACAGCAAGGAAAAGGTGCTGATGAAGATCGGCGTACATACCCTGCCCCGTTTCCCGAAGGACACCACCGACCGCAACCGCACCTCGCCGTTTGCGTTCACCGGCAACAAGTTTGAATTCCGTATGCTCGGCTCGACGCTGTCCATTTCCGGTCCCAACGTGGTGCTCAACACCATCGTCGCGGAAGAGCTCTCGCAATTTGCCGACGAGCTGGAGGGTACCGAAGATTTCAACACGGCGCTGCACGATCTGATCGTCAAGACCATCAAAGAGCACAAGCGCATCATCTTCAACGGCAACGGCTACGATGACGCATGGATTGCCGAAGCGGAAAAGCGCGGTCTGTTGAATCTCAAGAGCACACCGGAGTGCCTGCCCTATTTCATCTCCGACAAAAATATCGCTCTCTTCGAGAAGCACAAGGTTTTCACCGCAAGCGAAATGCATTCGCGCTACGAAATCCTGCTTGAGAATTATTCAAAGGTGATCAACATTGAAGCGCTCACCATGCTCGACATGGCACAAAAAGAAATTCTGCCCGCCGCCTGCACATACATCAAGGAGCTGAGCGACACGGTCAACGCCAAGAAGGCGGCTGTCGCCTCGGCGGACTGCTCGGTTGAGGCCGCTCTGATCGAGAAGCTGTCGGCATTGACCGCCTGTATGTATCAGAAGCTGGCCGCTCTTGACGAGGCGCTTGTGAACACCAAGAATTATTCCTCTGCACAGGAGCTTGCCATGTATTACAAAGACGGCGTATTTGCCGCCATGCAGGAGCTGCGCGCTGTTGCCGACGAAATCGAAACGAACACCGCCAAAAAGTTCTGGCCCTATCCGACCTACGGCGATCTCCTTTTCAGCGTCCAATAATGCAAGCTTTCTCCTCAACCCTTCTAATATAGTAAAAGCGGGATGTCTCCTTTTTGAGCATCCCGCTTTTACTTATCTATTTTTATCTGTATTCCGTTTACGCAGTTTAAGGGCGAATAAGCGGCTTCTATCCGCCGCCATGGCCGCCTTTACAGCAAATCCCCGACAGGCTGTTTTCAGCAGGACGGCGCTTCGCTTGCCTGATAAAATTCCCGCTGCAGCGCCGCCGATTTGTCCTCCTCCTTGATCACGCGGATGCTGTCGGCCAGATTATCCACATAGCATTTCATCAAAAAGTCGCCCTTTTCCGCTGTCGCCGCCGACGGATCGCCCGCAAACTGATGCGGATAAGAGCCGTACCATGCGATTCCCGTCGAAACGCGGCGCTCTCCGAGAAAATCGAGACGGCCGAGCGAACGGCTTTCCTCCGGTTGAATCCGATCCATATGGATCAGCTCGGGCGCAAAGGACAGAATCGCCGATGTCTCAAAAATATCGGCGTGTCCGCTCTCAAGCACCGGGCCGTTCATCCCGATGAACGCATTGTGTTGATCGGCATTCAGTCCGATCTCCCACAGATATGTCACATACGGATGCGGCTTTTCAAGACGGGACGCGAGAAAATACTGCAAAAAGCGGGTGCTTCCCCCGTGACCGTTGACAAAAACGATCTTGTTATACCCGTTGCGCGCGAGCTCATCACACAGCTCCTCGAGCATCCGATACTGCAGTTGAGAAGAGAGCGCGGTCGTTCCCTGCTTATGCTTTACCTCCGCGACGATTCCGAACGGAATATAGGGAAACACCATCGCCGCCTCCCTTTCGGCCGCTCGGATACTCACCTCGCGAGCCACCATCACATCGGTACCCAGCGGCATATGACTCCCATGCTTTTCAAGACACCCGAGCGGCACCAGGCACACGCCCTTTGTCTGCTCCATCGCCTGTGCAAAGTCATCCACGGTCAGCTTTTCCCATTGCATGTTTTATCCTTCTTTCCTTTGATTGATATATTCAGCAGCAGAATGGCCGACAAAATCAGCAGCATTCCGCCGAACTTCCACACCGTCGCTTCTTCCCCGAACACGGCAAAGCCGATTACCGCCGCAACCACCGGCTCGAGTGTTGCCATCACAGAGGCTTGTCCCGCCTGCACGCCGGACAGCCCCTTCGTATAAAACAGATACGGCAGCAGACAGGCGACAAATCCGATGCAAAGGCTGTAAATGGACGATTCCAAGGGAAACACCGCTGCGATCTCCGACAGCTCTTTTATGCCGCAAAGCGGCAGCACACTCAGCGCCGAAAACAAAAAGGTATAAAAGGTCACCGTTTCCGTCTCATAGCGGCGCAGGGCATACACGCCGAAAACCGTATAGAGCGCATAGCCGATGCCCGCGCCCAAGCCGAAGAGAACGCCCGCCGCCGTCACCTTTGCGTCAAACAGTGCGCCGGTCACCAGCACACAGCCCACCGTCGTAAGAGCCAATGCAATCAGCTTTCGGACAGTCAGGCGTTCATGAAACAGCACCGCAGAAAACAGCATAACAAAAATCGGAGCGGTATAAAGCAGCACCGCCGCCACCGACAAGGAGAGGCTGTCCATCGCTTGAAAATAACAAAAATTAAAAAATGACAGACTGATAACGCCCGTTCCGACAAACATCCGGCAGTCGCGCAAGCGAATGCGAAACCAGGCAGGACGGCGCACGGCTATATACACAGCCATCAGCACCGTCGCCGTCGCCACCCGCACAAACACGACCTGAAGAGAGGTCATACCGAGTGCGGTGAGCTGCTTGTAAAACAGGCCGATACAGCCCCACAATGACGCTGCGATCAAAATAAACACATACGAAAGGGTCTTTTTCATAACAGGTTCACCAAATTTACGCCAAGTAATCCGATTTGATACACAACAAACGACGCGCCCCACGCAACGGCGGTCTGAAACACCGCCGCACCGATCGCCCATTTCCACGAATTCATTTCCCGCCGCATGACCGAGAAAGAAGCCATACACGGCATATAAAGCAGCACAAAGGTCAAAAAAGAAACCGCCGAAACCGGTGTAAATACGCCGGCAAGTGCCGCCGTCACACCCTCTCCCGTGCGGGCGAGCAAAATGGTCAGCGTGCTGACGATTGCCTCTTTTGCCGCCAATCCGGACAGCAGTGAGACTGCCGCTTCCCATGTCCCAAAGCCGAGGGGAATAAACAACGGCGCAGCCGCTCTGCCGATCACTGCGAGGATGCTCTCATGCACCTGTGACTGCGGCAGCAGCCGCATTTGCGGGCTGAAAGAGCACAGCAGCCAAACAACGACTGAGGCGAGCAGCAGCAGCGTGCCTGCGCGCACGGCAAAATCCCCCACCCGCCGTTTCAGGTGAAGACCGAGCGTTTTAAGCGTTGGCAAGCGATAACAGGGAAGCTCCATTAAAAACGGCGGTTCTTCCCCTTTAAATACCGTTTTATTCAAAAAGCGGGCGCAAAGAGCGGCGACAAG
>JBJEIR010000024.1:0-22928 GCA_051877215.1 Acutalibacteraceae bacterium
CGCTTTATCATCGCTTTTGCGCGACCCATTATGTGGTGCACACCAACGCCGCGCTGCCCGAAACCGCCTCAGAGGAGGACCTCGTGCGTTACCGCGAGCGGGTCGCCGAGCGGCTGGAGCGTTTTCGCCGTATCTGTGAACGGGAGGGTGTCACGCTGCTGGTGGAAAATGTACTCGGAAACACGCCGCCCCTGTTTGATGAGGAACACTATCTGGCTTTGTTTGCGGACAATCCGGCTTTAAACGCCATTTTGGACACCGGGCACGCGCATGTCGCGCACTTTGATATGCTGCGCGTTCAAAAAACGCTCGGACCCCGCCTGAAAGCGTACCATCTGCACGACAACGCCGGCGACGCCGACACCCATTCCCCCATCCTGACCGGTTTGTGCGGCGGAATCGATTGGCGGCGTTTTGCGCAGGGCGCGCTGCGCTATACGCCGACGGCGACGCTCACCTTTGAATACGGACAGGGCTTTGCCCCGCAATATATCCGCGACCGCGACAGGCTTTATGCTCTGCTGGATGCGGTCAAATCGGTATAATTCCCCTTTGTTCCCGCCACCGCCTCTTCTGTGTAATGGGGAAAGAGGGGTTGCAACGGCTCTATCCTCACAAACCTGCGTAAAGGACAGACAATCCCTCAGTCTCCGCCTTACGGCAAAGCCGGCTCCCTTTACAGAAGGGAGCCGAGGGAAAGGGCACCGTACCATCGTCTCGGGCAAAAATCTTTGATTTTTGACGGAGGGAGAGAAAATATACCTGATTATTACTTATTTCCGATGAATACAGAATGTTATTATTCTCTCCCTCAGTCACCTGCGGTGACAGCTCCCTCGTCAGAGGGAGCCAAGGGAAAGGGAACTGACGCAATAAAAGATTTTTTGAAAAGTAAACGCCGCGGCACAGGAGAGATTCCTGCGCCGCGGCGTTGTTTTTTATGATGTCACATGACAGCCGTCCGAGCGAAGCGGACGGGATATATCAACCGCGTATCGGTCTCAGTCGTCGAAGAACATACCGTGAACCGCCGCAACCGCACGCTCTGCGTCCGCCTTGTCGATGAGCACGGACACCTTGATTTCACTGGTGGAAATCATCTGAAGGTTGATGTTGGCATCGGCGAGCGCCTCAAACATTTTCGAAGCCACACCCTCGTGGGTCTCCATGCCGGCGCCGACGATGGAAATCTTCGCGACATTGGTGTCAAAGGAGATGTTTTTCGCACCGACCGAAGCGCAATAGTCGCGCAGCGCTTCGCACGCGTCCCCGCCGCTCTCGGCGGGAACGGTAAAGGTGATGTCCTTGGTGCCGTCGCGGCCGACCGATTGCAGAATGATATCAACATTGATATGCGCCTTTGCCACACGGGAGAAAATTTTAAACGCAATACCGGGCTCGTCGGGAAGTCCGACGATACTCACACGCGCCACATTGTCATCCTTTGCCACACTCTTGACCAGCATTTTTTCCATTTTGCAGACCTCCTTCACTTTGGTGCCGGGTTTTTGTGTCAGGCTGGACAGCACCTCCAGCTCGACATTGTATTTCTTTGCCATTTCCACGGAGCGGTTGTTGAGCACCTGCGCGCCGAGCGTTGCCAGCTCAAGCATTTCGTCGTAGGTAATCTCCTCCAGCTTGCGGGCGTTTTTGATTTTGCGCGGGTCGGCGGTGTATACGCCCTCCACATCGGTATAAATCTGACACAAATCCGCCCGCATCGCCGCCGCAATCGCTACCGCGCTGGTATCCGAACCGCCGCGGCCGAGGGTGGTGATGTCGTCATACCGATTAAGCCCCTGGAAGCCCGCGACCACCACGATGCGCCGTTTGTCCAGCTCTTTGGAGATGCGTTCCGCCTGCACGCGCTTGATGCGCGCGGCCGAATAGGTGGAATTGGTCTGAAAGCCCGCCTGCCAGCCGAGCAGAGAAATGACGGGATAGCCGAGCTTTTCAATCGCCATCGCCAACAGGGAGATGGAAATTTGCTCGCCCGATGCGAGAAGCATATCCATTTCACGCTTGCTTGCGCGCGGATTGATCTCTTTTGCTTTTTCAATCAGGTCATCGGTGGTGTCTCCCTGCGCCGAAACCACCACGACGACATCGTTGCCCTCATCGTATTTGGCGGTGACGATGCGCGCGACATTCATCACGCGCTCGGCATTTGCGACGGAGGTGCCGCCGAATTTCTGCACTACCAACATTTTGTGTGCCCCTTCCTTTCCTTCTTTGAAAAGCGACAGGCGCTGCCGCACGCAAACCCGACAGACCCCGCTTTGTTATGAAAAACGGCATACCGCCGCTTTTTTCCGTTTACCGCATCATTCAAACGAAACGCTCGCGCCGTTTGAATCACAGGAATAGAGCCCCACCTGCCAGCCGTTCAGTCCCATCTCACACAGGCGTTTTTGTGCCTGCTCACCGAATTCCTCTGCGTGCGCAGTATCTATAATGGCGAGAATGGACGGTCCTGCGCCGCTGATGCAGACACCGTAGGCTCCGAGCTCATAGGCAAGATAGAAAATCTGATCCGCGCCGTCGATCATCGGGAACCGATACGGCTGATGCAGGCGATCCTGCACCCCGAAGCGCAGATTTTCCAAGCTGCCCGAAAAAAGAGAGGCGGTCATCAGCGCCGCGCGCGACAGATTATATACGCTGTCCTCCCGCGAGACACGCTCCGGCAGCACCGCGCGCGCCACCGCCGTTTTCAATTCAAAATCGGGAATAAACAATGCAAAGCGAATGCGCTCGGACACCGGCACGCTGACCGAATGAACCTTGTTGCCCTCGATCACCGAGGTGACCAGGCCCCCGCACATGGCGGGCGCCACATTGTCGGGATGCCCCTCGAGCTGCGCCGCCAAATCGAGCAGGTCTGTGCGGCTCAGCGGACTGCCCATCAGCGTATTGGCGCCGAGCAGCCCCGCCACCAGACACGCGGAGGAGCTGCCGAGTCCTCTCGTCATCGGGATGTGATCCTCCTGCACGATATGCAGGCCGTGAAACGGTCTGCCGCAGCGCAAAAACAGCTGCTTTGCCGTCTGATAAATCATATTTTGTTCGTTTTGAGGAACGGTGGCGTTGGCGGTCTCAATCAGACAGCCGTCCGCCTCCTCCATATGCACCGTATTGTAAAGCGTCAGTGCCAGACCGAGCGCGTCAAAGCCTGCGCCCAAATTGGCGCTTGACGCGGGAACGGTAACCTTGATCATGATGGATATTCGCCCCTTTACTGCGCAAGCCGGATACAGCTTTGTACGGCGGCACCGCGCAGCGCTGCCAGCTTGTCGCCGAGAACCTTTTCATTCATCACCGGCGTAATAAAGCACAGTTCACCGTCCGGCGCATCCGGCAGTGTCAGCCATTTCACATCGCCGAAGGTCGCATGGACAGCCGCCGTCACCGTGCTTTGCTGTGCACCGGACAGCCGCACCATCGCCGCGGTCTGATCCTCGGTATACGGCACCACATAATCGGGCGAGCCTTTTTCCCAGCCGATCCATTTGCGCGCGCCCATGTGCTTTGCTTCATCAATGACATCGGCGACCACCGCCGACGCCGTCGGCAGCTTTCCTGCGCCGCGTCCGTAAAACATCACATCGCCGATGACATCGCCGCGCACCATAATGCCGTTGAACACATCACGCACCTGTGCCAGCAGATTGTCCTGCGGCAGCACCATCGGCGCGACGATGCAGGAAATATGTCCGTCCGCGCGTTTTTTGGCGCGGCCGATCAGCTTGATGACGCCGCCCGCCTGTGACGCATAGCGCACATCGGTCAGCGATACAAAGCGAATTCCCTCGGTGTATACCTGATCGGGATAGACATGCTTGCCGAAAGCGAGTGACGCAAGAATGCAGATTTTGCGGGAAGCGTCATGCCCGTCAATGTCCGCAGACGGATCGCGCTCGGCATAGCCGAGCGACTGCGCCAGCGCCAGCGCATCCTCAAACGACATATCCTCCTCAATCATTTTTGTCAGCATAAAATTGGTGGTACCGTTGAGGATTCCCGCAATTTCATATACCTCATTCGCGGCAAGGCACTGATCCAGCGGGCGCAAAATGGGAATGCCGCCGCCGACGCTCGCCTCGAAAAGGAAATTCAGATTGTTCTTGCGCGCCAGCGCCAACAGTTCGTCTCCCTTGGCGGCAACCAGCTCTTTATTGGAGGTGACAACGCTTTTGCCGTTTTCCAAACAGCTCTTGACAAAGTCATACGCCGGATGCAAGCCGCCCATGGTCTCCACCACAATGCGGATATCGGGGTCGCCGATCAGCTCCTGCGAATCCTTTGTAAAGCGGTCGGCAAACGGGCTGTCCGGAAAATCGCGCAAATCCAAAATCCGTTTAATCTCGATGCGGTCCCCCGCCTTTTTGGCGATGCTGTCGGCATTTTTGAGCAATACCTCCGCCACACCGGAGCCGACGACGCCGTGTCCCATGATTCCCACATATATCATGTCTCTGTCACACCCTTCTTGGTTGCTTTTGTCTGTGCGCTGCGCGCGGTCTTTGCGGAAAACGCCCCCGGCGGAAGACCTTCGCCGCTCACGCCGGAAATTTTTCGCACGCCGGTAAGCGCGGAGAGCTGTTGTATAAACCGATCCGCCGCCATCGTCATGCGGTCGGTGCGGGCGGAAATCGACACCGTCGCCGTGCCGTCCGCCGGAATATTCTGATTGACGGTAAGCACATTGGCGCCCGCCCCCGCAAACGCCGTCAGCACAGAGGACAGCACCCCCGGCCGATCGCTGAGCACAAAATGAACGGTCAGAATACGACCCGCTCCGTCGTCATACGGAAAAACCGTATCCTTATATTTATAAAACGCACTGCGGGACAACCCGGCGCGCCGCGCCGCCTCCGAAGCGGAGGCCGCCTCTCCCGATGCAAGCAGGCGCTTTGCCAGCAATACCTTTTCAAATACCTCCGGCAGCACGGACACATCCACCAGGAGTAATTGGGCGCCGCTGTCGCTCATATGCGTTTTTTCCCCCCATTCGCGTTTCGCCGTTTTCTCAACGCGCGTCTGCCGCGTGCCGCGCTTTGCGCCGCGCCGTTTTTTTCTGCGGTGCTGTCGGGCACAAGTGTCCTCTGCTCGCAAACGCGTGTTTCGTCACGGTGTACACTATAACACGATTGACCGCAGATTTCAAGGGAAATGACCGTCTTTTTTTTGCTTTTTTCCATTTTGCGCAAAGCGTACAAAAAGCGTGTGGAAAAGCGTGTGGAAAACCCTCTCTTTTACAGCCTTTTTGGGGAATAGATCCGCCGCAAAGCGGCAATGCCCGTACAGCGGCCGCACAAAAACGCGCTCTTAGCAGTTTACGCGCCCCGTGCGATTTGTGGCACACCGCCGCGGTGCGGCGGCGGTTTTTCACTTGGACGAATGCGCTTTATCCGACTCCCTTTACACAAGGGAGCCGAGAAATTTGCGGCATACCGAAACCTCCCCTGTATAAGGAGAGGTAAAGGATTGTTTTTTGACGCACAAAGCCCCATGCGCAAAAAGCGGCGCATGGGGCTTTTCAAGCTGTCAAAACAGTTCGTTTTCGGACTCTCTGTATAAAGGGACGAGGGCTCACTCCTGCTCGTCGGACGGCGCTGCCTCTTCGTCGGCAAGGGCTTCCTCCGTCACGGCATCGTCCTCGGCGCCTTCATCGGCGTTTTCCGTCTCGGTCGGCTTGACCGTCTCGGCGTTTTCGTCATGCGGTGTGGTCACCATCGAAACGATGCGCGCGCCGTCCGCCACCCGCATGATGCGCACGCCCTTGGACGGGCGGCGGCACTCACGGATCTCCGCAATCTGCATACGGATAAGAATGCCGTCGGACGAAATGAGAATCAGATCCTCGTCCTTGTCCACCACGCGGATACCGGCGACCTGTCCGTAGGTATCCACATGATAGTTTTTCAGTCCCTTGCCGCCGCGCGATTGGATGCGGTAATCGTCGAGCGAGGACAGGCGGCCGTAGCCGGTCTGCGCCACGGTCAGCACCAGTCCGCCCTCACGGCAGACCTGCATACTCACGACCTCATCGTCGGGCTGCAGCGAAATGGCACGCACACCGCGCGCGGTGCGTCCGATGACGCGGGCGTTGTTCTCGTCAAAGCGGATGGCCATGCCGCGGCGTGTACCGATCAGCAGCGTTTGATAGCCGTCGGTCTCGAGCACCTGTACCAGGCTGTCGCCCTCGTCGAGGTCAATGGCAATCAACCCGTTGCGGCGGGAATTCTGATACGCATCCAGCCGTGTGCGTTTGATGATGCCCTTGCGGGTAATCATGCACAGGTATTGTCCCTCCGCATTCAGCTCCGGCACACGAATCATCATGGTGACCTTTTCGTCTCCCTCAATGGGCAGCAGATTCACGAGATTCATGCCCTTGGAGGTGCGGCTTCCCTCAGGAATTTCATAGCATTTCAGGCGATAAACCCGTCCCGCCGTTGTGAAGAACATCACATAATCATGGGACGAGGCGAGCAGCATCGTATCGGCGACATCCTCCTCGCGGGTGGTCATGCCGCGGATGCCGCGTCCGCCGCGGCGCTGCGCTTTATACACATCCGCCGCCTGCCGCTTGATATATCCAAGCCGCGTCATGGTCAGCACGCAGTCTTCCTCGGGGATGAGATCCTCAATGTCCACCTCGCCGCTGACAACGGAAATATCCGTGCGGCGCTCATCGCCGTATTTATCCCGCATTTTCAGGCACTCTTCACGGACAATGGCAAGCACCTTGGCGTGATCGCTCAAAATGTCCTCCAGCTCCGCAATGCGTATGCGCAGCGCACCCAGCTCGTCCTCGATCTTCTGTCTTTCAAGACCCGCCAGTTGTCCGAGACGCATTTTTACGATGGCGTCCGCCTGCACATCGTCAAATTGGAAACGCTCCATCAATTTGGTTTTCGCCGTCGGAATATCGGGGGCATTGCGGATGACGGCGATGACCTCGTCTATGAAATCGCTCGCGCGCTTGAGCGCATCGAGAATATGCTCGCGCTCCTTCGCCTTGCGCAGGTCAAACCGCGTGCGTCGCTCGATGACCTCGCATTGAAACTTGATGTATTCCTCCATCATCTGTTTCAGCGTCAGCACCCGCGGCACGCCGTCCACCAGCGTCAGCAGAATGGCGCCGAAGGTAATCTGCATCTGTGTATATTTAAAGAGCTGATTGAGCACCACCTGCGGATTGGCGTTTTTATCGAGGTCGATCACCACGCGCATTCCCTCGCGGCTCGAATGGTCGACGACATCGCGGATGCCCTCGATGCGCTTTTCGTCCGACAGGTCGATGATGGATTTGACCAAATTCAGTTTGTTGACCTGATAGGGAATCTCGGAAATGACAATGCGGAAACGGCCGTTGCTGCTCTCCTCGATTTCGGTGCGCGCCCGCACAACGATGCGGCCGCGCCCGGTGGCATAGGCGGCGCGGATGCCCGCACGCCCCATAATCACGCCGCCGGTCGGGAAATCAGGGCCCTTGATATATTCCATCAAATCCGCAAGCTCAATATCGGGATCGTCGATGAGCGCACAGATGCCGTCGATGACCTCGCAGAGGTTGTGCGGCGGAATATTCGTCGCCATGCCGACCGCAATACCCGACGAGCCGTTGACAAGCAGATTTGGGAAACGAGACGGCAGCACGCGCGGCTCTTTGAGACGGTCGTCGTAGTTGGGATCAAAATCGACCGTTTCCTTGTCAATATCGGTGAGCATATCGAGCGACATTTTGCTCAGACGCGCTTCCGTATACCGATACGCGGCGGCGGGGTGTCCGTCGATTGAACCGAAGTTTCCGTGGCCGTCTACCAGCGGATAGCGCAGGGAGAAATCCTGTGCCAAGCGCACCATCGCATCATACACAGACGCATCGCCGTGCGGATGATAGCGCCCGAGAACGGTACCCACCGTGTCGGCGCACTTGCGGTACGCCTTGTCGGGGGTCAGATTGTTTTCGTGCATCGTATACAGAATACGGCGATGCACGGGCTTGAGCCCGTCGCGCACATCCGGCAGTGCACGCGCCACAATCACCGACATGGAATATTCCAGAAAGCTGTTTTTCATTTCCTTTTCCAAATCGGCGGTCAGCTCGCGGGGCGCTGTCTGCTGCTCGATCGGTGTTTGCTGTTCGTCCATCGTCTATCGACTCCTTTTTGTGGTCCGCGTCATGGGTTGACAGGGATATTGATATGCTGCCAAAAAGCAGCGGGATCGGTCATTCTTTTGCGGCTTATCCGCCATTTTTTTGCGCCGCAGCGCACAATAAAGTGCTTGCCGCGCCGACGAAGCTTTACATCACAAAGCAAATACGCCGCTGTTCCGTGCTCATCGCTGACAAGCAGATGCGTATCGGTCACATCAAAACGAATATCCGATATGCCCAAAAGCCGCAGGCGGCGTTTTTTTCGCTCCGACTCTTTGGCAATCAGCGCACAGGCGGTTCCGATGCCGCCGAGAATCGCAAATACGACCGCGTATACACTGTACACAAGAATTGTCCACAAAGCGGCGAACGCCGTCTGTTGACCCGGCAGATATGACACCGAAATCATCTGCACCGTATACGCCGCCTGTGCCGCGAAAATCAACAGCACGAGAAATGCCGCCGACAATCCGTTTTTCAGCGCACCGGACGAAGGCGCCGTACACGCAGAGGTGACAATGCGCGGCGGTCGGGTCGGCAGCTGCGGCACGGCGGGCTGCTGTGCCGTGCAGGCAAGCGGCTTTCGCACACGGTAGCGCGACCCGAGAAGATACAGCAAACATTGCCGCACCGCCTGCCCCTGCCACGGGGTCATGTCCTCTCCCCGCAGCAGCATAACCTGTCCGTCCCGAAATATCATGACGATCGCGTCGGCGGTTTCCGCCGCCCGCACCATATCCGCATAAAAGCCGACAAGGCGGGTCTGCCCCGCACGCAGCTCGACATGGTCAAAATAAAAGCAATAGGTAAGCTGTTCCCCGCCGTATGCGGCGATATCCCGCCGCGCGGCACGCGAGAGCGATTTCATCGTATGTACATAGCACACGATCAGCGCCGCCGAAGCGATGGCTGTGCAAATCAGATAGAAAAGCGTTTCCAGCAACTGCTGCTGGCGGGAAAAAAACTGTGTCGGCGGCAATACGGCCGTTATCGCGGCGTTACCGCCGCAAAGACCTAAGAGCACCCACAAAACAATGCGCACCGGCCGCCCGAAGAACGGCCAAAGCTGCCGATACACCGCCTCGTCGGGAGGCTGACAGGTGACCGCTGCGACAGGCTGCGGCGGCATGCCCATAGCCCTTGGCGGCGCGCCGCCGTATAAATCGGTCATCATCGGTCATCTCCTCCTTTTCTCTCGTCTGTTTTCACGGTATCGGTTCGGGCTTTTCGGCAAGCCCGCTTTTTCACTTTTCTGTTTTTTATTTTTTTGTCTTCCTTTTTCGCCGCGAGGCGCCGCTTATGCGCCCTTTTTCGGCATATGCGCATCCACGATGCCGCGCAGCTCCTGCATATCGGGGATACAACGCTTGGGGATTCTCAAAAAGCTGCGCCCGCTGAAAAATTCCACACAGGTCTTTCGCTCCACCGCGCGGGAAATGCTCTCCCACACAAGCAGGCTCCTTGCGCCCTGTGTACCTCCGCGAAGGGTGGTGATCCCCCTGTCGGTAAACGACACGATCAGCCGCGCCATATGCGGCGAAATACCGAGTGACCGCCGCACGCGGGAACGGGATATCCGCGTCATCAAAAACAGATACAGCAGCAGCATCGCCACCGCAATCAGCCCGCCGAACAGAATATCCTCCGTCAACATCGCCGTCAACGCGCCCATCAGCACCGACAGCACCGTGATGGTCGGAAGGGAATAGATATAGTTGCGCAAGCCCGTATCAGAAGCCAGCTTTTCCAGCTCCTCCTGCAAATACGAAAAATCGAGGGTGAGCAGCGCACTCTGCGTCGCAGACGGCTCCTGCGGTGCGATATGCACACTCGCCTTCGGCGTCATTCGCTTGATGACGCGCCGTTGGAGCTTCGCCGTGTCGGCAAACACACAGCGGCGCAGCACCGCGGCATCCTCCTCGGTCAGACAGCGCGCGGGCAAAACGATCGCGCGTTCACTGCCGCCGGAGAAAAACGCCATGAACTCCGCGTTTTCCAAATAAACGGAGGTCGGAGAGAAGGAGACCTTCACGGTGCCGTTTTCCGTTTCTTTGGAAATGCCCGTCTCATAAACGCGCACTACCCCGTAATAGCCGTTGTCGCTCCCCTGCTCATACAAACGCTGCGCATTTTTGCGTATGCGCCTGTATAGCAGCGGCAAAATCAGCGCCCACAGCGCCACCATACACACAAGAAGGAGCAGCAATTCCCAGTCGATCGCCCTCTCTCGAACGGAAATATACACAAACATCGCCGCGCAGACGAGAGCATTCAATCCGAGAAAAATCATCGTCGGCTTTTGCATCCGAAGCGGCCCGTTCATTTTCGATAAGGTCATATAGTAGTCTATATATTCTTCTTTTGTCAAATCGACCGCAAACGCATAGTCAACGCTGACAGCAGACTCCTGTTGCTCCATCAAAGCCGCCCCCCTTTTATATGAAAATCTATTTTGATTTTACGGTTATATCATTCTGCCTTTTCGGCCAAAGCGGCAAGCTCCCGTGCCTCCTGCTCGGACATCGCCCGAAGCGGCAGCAGCACCGTTACTTCTCTGCCGAATTGCAGCGCCAGCATTTCCGATGTGCGGACGGTTTTCGTCACCGCGCAAAGCGGCAGTGTCCCGTCGATATGCGCGCCGTGCAGGGTCAGGCTGTCGCCTTCGATCACCACGCTCACCGCCGTCGAAAAGCTGTCGCTTTCGTCATAGCGGCGCGCCGCCTCGCCCTTACGGTAAAACGGCAGTATCACGCCGCCGAACAGCGCGAGCAGCACCGCCGCCAGCAGTACCGTGACCGCCGTCTGCGTGTCGGCGGTTTTCAAAAGGAGCAGCAAAAGCCCCGTCACCGCCGTCACCGCCGCCGCGACGGCAAACCCCGTCGCTTTGGGTGCAGATGCGCCGCAAAAGCGGATATATTCCTCTCGCGTACATAATACCGATATATGGATTTTTTTCACGCCGCCGCCCCCTTTTTTCTTGCTGTCGGTTTTCAATGTCCTTTTGCATAGCGGCGCACAAATACCTCCCGCAAAAACGCGGCGGTATGCTCCTTTTGTGAAAAACAGGCTTTTTCCAGAATCAGCACCGCGCCGTCGTCCGTGCACAGCACAAAGCGCTCCGGCGTCTCGATACAAAGCCGCATACGGGCGTAGCTGTCCTCGCGGGTGAGCTGCGGCGTGCGAACGGTCATCGTATCCGCCCCAAAAACAATTTCGGACGGATTCATCAGGCGGTCATAAACGGCAAACGCCCGCGCCGCCTCGTCGGCCTCTTTTTTGGGAAGCCGCCAAAACCAAATGCCTATCACAACAGCCGCCAGCAGCACCATGACCGCCGCCGTAATCCAAAACACAGCGGAAAACGGATTTTGCCACGCCGTGACGGCGGCGCCGGTAATCAGTGCCGCCGCAAGCAGCGCCATCGGCAGACGGTAACGAAGCGCACCGCGCTTATACGCCGCCGCACGGTGGGCGGCGACATAGGCCTCTTTGTCGATTGTCTGCGTAAATCCGGCAGGTGCGAGAGCCATTCAAAAATGCCTCCTTCTTCTTGTTCCGACCGACCCCTTTGTTTTCTCACAAAGCCACTGCCAGTTTTCCTCGGTCAGTAAGCGCCGCGGCACAACAATCACCTCGTCGTTTGCAAACCGAAACACCAGCGATTGCTCCGTGCGGTCGCAAAAAAAGGTGCCGAAATCGTAATACGCGCCGTCGGGACAGTCGGCAGAAAAGTTCAGGCCGTCCTCAAACACCCACATATGCGCACTGTCGCCGTTTTCAACCATCGAAACGGCGATCGCGCGCATTTGCCACTGCGGCACAATCCACATGACGAGAAGCAGCACAAGCGCCAAAATGCCGATGACAAGCGACATGGCCGTTTGCATTCCTTCCGCGAAAAAGGCGACGAAGCACCACCCCGCGACAAGCAGCAAAACGACCGTCTGAATCACCAGCTGTGTGAGCGACGCGCGGCGCAGCTTTGCACGCTTCATGCCGTCCAAAATTTCTTCTTTTGTCAATGTCAGCTGCACATCAAACAGTTGCAAAGCGGTTCTCTCCCTTGTTTGCCGCCGATTAAATATCGAGATTGGTCACATAGCGGGCGTTTTTTTCAATAAACGCGCGCCTCGGCTCGACCTTATCCCCCATCAGAATGGTAATCGCCTCATCTGCGGCGATGGCATCCTCCACCTGCACCTGATACATGGTGCGGAAGGCGGGGTCCATCGTCGTTTCCCAAAGCTGCTCGGGGTCCATTTCACCGAGACCTTTATAGCGCTGTACATCCGCGTTTCCGCCGAGCTCTTCAATATATTGGTCGCGCTGGGCGTCGCTGAACGCATACCGCACCTGCTTGCCTTTGGACACCTTAAAGAGCGGCGGCTGCGCAAGATACACATGCCCCTCCTCGACAAGCGGCCGCATATAGCGGAAGAAGAAGGTCAGCAGCAGCGTGCGGATATGGGAGCCGTCCACATCGGCATCCGCCATGATGATGACCTTGCCGTAGCGCAGCTTGGAAAGATCAAACTCATCGCCGATGCCGCAGCCGAGCGCCACGATAATCGGCGTCAGCTTTTCGTTGCCGTACACCTTGTCGAGCGGCGCTTTTTCCACATTCAGCATTTTGCCCCACATGGACAAAATCGCCTGAAAGTTGCGGTCGCGCCCCTGAATGGCGGAGCCTCCTGCGGAATCGCCCTCGACGATATACAGCTCGGTGCGCTCGCTGTCGCGCCAGATACAGTCGGCGAGCTTTTCGGGCATACGGGTTGAGCCGATGCCCTTGTTTTTGCGGGCGTTTTCTCTGGCGCGTTGCGCCGCCTCGCGCACCCGCGCGGCGTTGATGGATTTTTCGAGAATGGTGCGCGCCACCGACGGATTTTCCTCGAGATACGGAACGAGCTTTTCGTTGAGCAGGCGGGTGACCAGCTTGCCGATGGCGGTATTGCCGAGCTTCGCCTTTGTCTGGCTCTCAAACTGCGCGTCCTTGAGCTTGACGCTGATGACCGCCGTCAGCCCCTCGCGCACATCGTCTCCCTTTAAGTTGTTCTCGTTTTCCTTGAGCAGCTTATACTTGTGCGCGTAATCGTTTAAAATGCGCTGCATGCCGTTTTTGAACGCCGTCTCATGCGTACCGCCGTCGACGGTGTGCATGTTGTTGGCAAAGGAGAGAATCGTCTCGTTGTAGCCGTCGTTATACTGGAACGCGACCTCGGCGACCGAATCGCCGTCCGACAGCACAATATGGATGACATCCTCGTGCAGCACGACATTGCCGCGGGTTTTATTCATGAAATCCACGAAGGAGGAAATGCCGCCTTCATAGCAGTAGCTTTCGCTCACGATGTTTTCGGGGTCGCGCTTATCGGTCAGCGAGATGCGCAGACCCGCGTTCAAAAACGCCTGCTCACGCAGTCTCTTTTGCAGCGTTTCAAAATCGTATTCCGTGGTATCGGTGAAGATGGTCGCATCCGGCTTGAAACGGATAAAGGTCCCGTCGTGCTCCGATTGGCCGATGACGGTCAGGTCGGTGACGGCGTTTCCCTTTTCAAAGCGCTGGGCATAAACCTTGCCGTCGCGGGAAATTTCCACCTCGAGAAAATCGGACAGCGCATTGACGACCGAGCTTCCCACGCCGTGCAGACCGCCCGACACCTTATAGCCGCTTCCTCCGAATTTGCCGCCCGCGTGCAGCACCGTCAGCACCACCGTGACGGTGGGGATGCCGAGCTTTTCGTTGAGTCCCACGGGGATGCCGCGGCCGTTGTCGCGCACCGTGATGATATTGTCCGGCAGAATCTCCACCTCGATATGCGTGCAGTAGCCGGCCAACGCCTCGTCAATCGAATTGTCGACGATCTCATACACAAGGTGGTGAAGTCCCTTCGGTCCGGTCGAGCCGATATACATGCCCGGGCGCTTGCGCACCGCTTCCAGCCCTTCAAGCACCTGAATTTGACTTTCGTCATATGCCTCGTTGACGGTTGTCTGCGTTTCGGTATTCATGCGATGTACCGCTCCCTTCGCTTGGTTGCAAAATCTTCCATCTGAATTCCATCTGAAAAGGATGAAAATGGTTCTTCTTTCCTGTTGTTTTTCGTTACAGAGAGTATCTGTTATGAATCATAAGAACGGCAGACGGCTGCGCAGGCTGTCTGTTGTTTCTTTTTAAAGGGGGTTTTCTTTGTCTACGGTTTCTGTTTGCGCGCCTTATGACCGATGGGCGCCTTCTGTCAGCCGCTTTCGAAGCGTCGCGGAGGAAAGCTGGGAAAGATAGACGGTCTGTTTGCCGTTTTCGGCACACACCACAAAGGCTTTCGGCAGCTCATAGGTGATGCTGACCACCTGCCCCGCTTTTTCGGCGGCGGCGAGAAAATCTCTCGTGTGGCGGCTGAGCGTCGCGTTGTCGGTATCAAAGATGCCGACGACGGTATCCGTGCGAACGACGGTTTCCTGTCCGAGATGCAAATACATGGTGACGCTCCTTTCTGCGGCGTTCTTACTGCTCACGGCAAACCGCGCCGTTTTGGATATGAAAGGTGCAGCCGTCTGCAAGGCGGCCGAGCGCCGCCGGTTCGCAGCAGGTGATAAACACCTGCCAGCCCTGCGTGTGATTGAGAATATAGTCCTGCCGCGAGCTGTCCAGCTCACTCATCACATCATCGAGCAAAATGACCGGGCGCTCGCCGTAGCCCTCCTGCAGCAAGCTCGCTTCCGCGAGCTTGAGAGACAGCACCGCCGAGCGCTGCTGCCCCTGCGAGCCGAACAGCCGCGCCGAAACCCCGCTGATGAAAACCTCCAAATTGTCGCGATGCGGCCCGACGGTGGAAAAGCCCGCTTTCAAATCGGTCTGCCGCGCCGCAGACAAAGCGGCATTCAGCAGCACTTCGTCTGTGCCGTCTGTCTCTTTCGCCTCATATACAAGGTCTATGTCCTCCCGACCGGCGGACAGGCCGCCGTAAATTGCCCGCACATGCGGCAACAGTCGGTCGATATATTCCCGGCGCATACGGCGCACCGCCGCGCCGCTGTGCGCCAACCGCGCATCAAAGGCGTCGAGCAGCACCGAATCAAACGGCTGTGTGCCGTTTCGCACCGCTTTTAACAAATGATTTCTTTGCGCCAGCACGCGCGAATAATCCGCCAAAACCGGCAAAAACAACGGACGAAGCTGACAGCAGGCCGCATCTAAAAAGCGGCGGCGGGCTTCCGGCCCGTCTTTGATAAGCGACAGATGCTCGGGTGAAAAAATCACCGCGCAAAAATGCCCTGTCAGCCGATTGACCGCGGGAAGCGCCAAGCCGTTGAGCTGTGCGCGGCGGCGGTGAACAATGTCAATGACCGCCGTCTGCGTGCGGCCCTGTGCGTCAAAATCCATTTCCAGCCGCGCGCCGTCCCGTCCGAAGCGCACCATATCCGCGTCCTTTGTTCCGCGAAAGCTCTTGCCGCCGGTAAACAGCCAAATCGCTTCAAGCAAATTGGTTTTTCCGTGCGCATTGTCTCCGAACAGCACATTCGTCCCCTCGCACGGATGCAGCTCGGTATGCGACAAATTGCGAAAATCAACGGCTGTCAGAGAGCGCACCCTCATACGGTGTCTCCCTTCACCGTTAAACGGCTGTTCCGACAGACAACGGTATCTCCCGCGCGGACTTTTTTTCCGCGCATCAAACAGGGCTCTCCGTTTACTAATACCTCGCCGCTTTGTACGGCGATTTTTGCTTCACCGCCGGTCATCACCAGCCCCGCAAGCTTTAAAAGGGCGTCGAGACGGATAAATTCGGTATGGATACTCACTTCTTGCTCTTTCATATCCGGCGCTCCCCCGCGTGTTATTTTTTCCCGTTGCCGGGCATGCGCACCGGCAGGACGAGAAACAGAAAATTATCTCCCTGCGGCGGCAGAATCTTCATCGGAGACAGCGGGCCGTTGAGTTCGATGCGCACCTCATCCGTTTCGGTATTCTTCAGCGCCTCGGTCAAAAATTGATGGTTAAAGCTGATTTCCTCTTCTTTTCCGTCAATGGACGCGTTCATCACATCCGATGCGCTTCCGAGCGGCGTCGAGCAGCTTACCTTGATTTGTGCATTTTTCATTTCGCACACGATGGGCGACTTCACACGGTCGTTGATTACGATTGCCGCGCGGGAAACCGACTGCATCATTTCGCGCGTGTTGACGCGGATGGTCGTGGTGACCTGTTGCGGAATGGCCTTGCGATAGGGCAAAAATTCGCCGTCCAGCAAACGCGAAATCATCATATACCCGCCGACCTCAATCAGCACATGCCGTCTGCCCACGGCGAGCGATGTCGGCACATCCTCGTCGTCGAGCAGCTTCAGAAGCTCAACCAGCGTCTTGCGCGGTACGACAAACTGAATATTTTCCTCGCTTTGAATCGGCTCTCTGCGAAGCGCCAGCCGCGCGCCGTCAAGGCTGACCAGTGTGAGCTGACGGTCATAAATTTCAAACAGCGTCCCCTTGTGGACGGGGCGGCTGGAATCGGTCTGAGAAACGGCAAAAATCGTCTGCCGAATCATGCTGCGCAGCACATTGCGCGCAACCACCAATCCGACGCCGTCCTCCACCGACGGAATCTCCGGATATTCGGCGGCGGAAATTCCCATAATCTCATAATCCGCCATACCGCTTTGAATGCGCACATTCAATTTTTCGTCGGAGGTGATGGTGACCGTGTCGCCGGACAAGCCTCTGACAATATCGCCGAACAGCTTGACGGACAGCACAATGTCCCCCGCCTGTCTGATTTGGGCTTCTATCGTCGTTGTAATGCCCAGCTCCATATCGTAGCCCGCAAGAAACAAGGACGAGCCCGACGCGCGCAGCAGGATTCCCTCCAGCGCCGGCAGCGTGGATTTGGGGGATACGGCATGGCTGACCGTATTGACCGCGTCAAGCAGGGCTTGCGTGTTGCAAAGTATCATCATAAAGCATCTCTCCTTTTTGGAAAGTAAAATGAACCGGTAAAAGCCGCTTTGCACTCAACCAAAGCAGCCGCCGAAAACCGACGGTGTTTTTCACACGGAACAGCGGTTTTCGTACGGAAATCTTCGGCTGCGTTTTCTAAATACTATCCTTTCTTTCTCATCTTCATCATAAGGGAGGTGAAAAAGTGAAAATTCTCGATTTTTCCCTGTATTGCGCGGGTAGACGCAAAGAAAAAGTCAGAGAGAAAAAAGGGAAAAAGAGGAAAACCCCGTTGCAGGCGAGCCGTATTCGACTTTGCGTGGAAAGCGATGGAAAAAAAGTGGGGAAATTTGTGAAAAGAATTGGTTTTTCACAGGCTTTCACATGAAATTCACGCGCTTTTCACACGGCGGATACGGCGATGTGCAGGGAGCGTATGTACTCATTTTTCGCTGAGATTTTTGACGATGTCATTCACGGTGTTTTTAAAAGAAGGATCCTTTTGCATGAGTGCATCCACCTTGCGAAGGGCATACAAAACCGATGAATGGTCAAAGCCGCCGAACTCCTTGCCGATTTCTTCCTGTTTCAGACCGGTGATGCTGCGCACGACATAGATGGCAACATGGCGCGCTTTTGGGATGGGAGCGGTGCGCTTGTTGGAGGCAATATCCTCCGGCGAAACGTTGAAGGTGCGCGCAACCTCGTTGATAATGCGGTCGATGGTGACGGGTGTGGGTTGGTTGTTGCTGCGAATATCGCGGATGACCGTTTGTGCCAAGCTGATCGTGGGAGGATTGCCCCCGATGATGTACTGCGCGTGCATGGTCTTGACGGCGCCCTCGAGCTGGCGCACATTGGTTTTGAGCTGTGTGGCGATGTATTCACACACATCGTCGGAAATTTCCATTTGGAGAAGATACGCCTTGCGCTTGATGATGGCCATGCGCGTTTCGAGATCGGGCGGCTGCACATCGGCGAGCAGTCCCATTTCAAAACGGCCGCGCAGGCGGTCCTCGAGTGTGGCAATTTCGCGCGGCGGACGGTCGGAGGTGATGACAATCTGTTTGCCCGCATTGTGCAGATAATCAAAGGTATGGAAAAACTCCTCCTGTGTCTGCGTCTTGCCTGCCAAAAACTGAATATCGTCAATAAGCAGAATATCCGCCTGGCGGTAACGGTTGCGGAAATCGTCAATCGTGCCGCTTTGCAGCGATTTGATAAAGTCGTTGGTCATTTCCTCACACTTGGTATAAATCACGCGGGTTTGAGGACTTTTTTCGCGGACGGTGGCGCAGATGGCATACAGCAGATGCGTTTTGCCGAGTCCCGAGCCGCCGTAGATAAACAGCGGGTTGTAATAGCCCGACGGCTTGGTCGCCACGGCATATGCCGCCGCATGAGCAAAGCGGTTGGACGCGCCGACAATAAAATTATCGAAGGTGTATTCCCCGGTTTCCGCCGTGCGGTTGAAAAAATAATCGGAGCCGAAATCGTCGTCGGCGGGCGTCGGCTCGATAATCGGCTTGCGCTCAATGCTGACGATGTTCAGCTCGACGGGAAAGCCGAGCACATGCGAAAAGGATTCCTGCAGTCGCTTTGCATACTGCTGCTCGATGATATTTTTTTGAAAATCGGTGTTGACCTCCAAACGAACAACCCCGTTGTCGATGGATTTGAGAGAGAGGCTGCCGATCCACATATCGAGAGCCGCCTCGCTGATGTCATAATTTTCCTGCAAATAACGGGTAGTATAGACCCACACATGATACAGAGAATCCATGGATTCCGATCCTGCCATAACGGCATTAACACTCCTGTCTGTCAAATATTCGGCAATTCGGTCGAGTATCGGAGAAAAACAAAAAGACAGAGAAAAAGACCGACTGCCCGTATTGAATTATTATATCATATAATGGATTATATTTCAACTATTATATAGGAAAATGTGAAAAAGTTTTCGGGTCGGAGCAGACAAAAAACAAGAGGGCATCTGAGCGGAAAAAACGCAAAAAACAGCGAAATATCTGCATCAAAAATGCCTGTTTGCCGACCGAATTTGAAAAAGCAATTTTGCATGATAACAGGAAATCCACAAAATGTTGTGGTAAAGGAAAAAACAAACACAAGGCAAAAAAAACGGCAGGGGGATTTTTATTTTTTTGTTGACTTTTGAAGGGGTTTCGATATATAATATAGCCTTGCAAGGATATGTCTTTGTTTACAGGTATGTATCCGATAGAAAAAAATTTTCCGCCGAACGGCAATTTCTTTCTATCGGGTGCACATCCGGTAATTCTACGGATGTACAAACATCGCATTTCACAGAAAGGGGGAGCATCACATGCTTCGTACATATCAGCCGAAGAAGCGCCATCGCAAGATGGAACACGGCTTCCGCAAGAGAATGGCCACCTCCAATGGGCGTAAGGTTCTGGCCCGCCGTCGTGCAAAAGGAAGAAAACGACTGACCTATTAAAAAGAGCCACCTTGTGTGGCTTTTTTTTATAACGGAAGCGATTTCTTGATTTCGCCGTGAAAGCGTCACATAAGGGACAGGGGGCTGTCATGGGGCAAAGGAAAGCAGGCGTTCTCAATCGGAATACGGATTTTCGTGCGCTGTATTACCGCGGACGGTCGCAGGTGCACCCGCTTTTGGTGACCTATGTCCGCAAAAATCGCAGGGGTGTTTGCCGCATCGGCATCACCACCGGGAAAAAAATCGGAAAAGCGGTGAAGCGGAGTCGCTGCCGCCGTTTGATTCGGGAGGCATTCCGTCTGATTTTGCCGCAAATCGAGGGAACCTGGGACATCGTGTTTGTGGCGCGCACGCGCACAGCGGACAGCTCCATGCAGCAGGTATATGCCGCCATGAAAAAGCAGCTGGCCGCGCTGTCCGTTATCGGTACGGCGCAGAAAAAGGATGCGCCGCACAGCCGTATATCGTGCGCGACAGAGGATGTATCGCATGAAGACACTGTTCATTAAGCTGATCCGTTTTTACCAGCGTCATATTTCGGCGCATACGCCGCCTTCCTGTCGGTTTTCACCGACCTGTTCGGCATATGCGATAGAAGCAATCGAACGGTTTGGGGCGATCAAGGGCGGCGCGCTTGCCGTATGGCGCATTTTGCGCTGCAATCCGTTCGGAGGGCACGGCTACGATCCCGTGCCGGAAAAAAAGAATAAGATAAAGCGCCGCTGAAAAGCACCCTATGTCAACGAAGCTCGTCCGTCTGATCGGAGAAAGCCGAAAAAATGTTTTCGTGCGCTTTCTAAAATAAGCAGTTTGGTTTGAGCGGCTTTTGCTTTGCCGTATGCCGATCAGCATCAATGATGTATAAGCAAAGAAAGGATAGGTCCTTCACATGGATTTTTTGGGTTTTCTCGGACAACCGCTCGGCATTGTGATGTCCTTTATTTACAATTTGGTTCACAACTATTTTCTGACGATTTTTCTGTTTACGCTGCTGATTCGTCTGTTGCTGTTTCCGCTGTCGCTGAAACAGCAGAAAAGCGCGATGGATCGCGCCAAGCTGGCGCCCAAGCTCGAGCGTTTGCAAAAAAAGTATGCCAACGACAGGCAAAAGCTGGCGGAAAAGCAGCAGGCGCTGTATGAAAAGCACGGCGTGAGCATGACCGCCGGATGTCTGCCGATGGCGCTGTCCATGATCGTTTTGTTCGGCGTCATCGCGGCGATTTACAAGCCGCTTTCCTATCTGACGTCTCCGGCGATTCCGTCTCAGGTCATCAGCGTGGCACAGTATGCCATTATCGATGAAGACGGAGAGAATCCGAATAAGGTCAAATCGCAGGATTTGGCAGGGTATTACGGCGAGCTGCGCCTGATGCTCAACAGCGAAAAGAACAAGCAGGATATCATCAGCGAAATCGACAATCCGTCGCTGGGCGCGCTGCAGCGCGCGTATTCCAATGTGACGCAGGACAACTATCAGGAGACGCTCGACAGCTATCGGGCGCTGCTGACGGACAAAGGTCTTAACGGCGCCGCCTATTATGAGACCATTTCCTCCATGAGCGAAAACTTTACGCTCTTTTCCGGCGCACTTTCCATGCTGGAGCAGCCGTGGAACGGCTTTGACCATATCAATTGGCTGTGGCTTATTCCGCTGCTGTCGGGTATTACCTCCTTTGCGGTCAGCTATGTCTCTTTGCGCTACAGCAAAAAGGGCATGCCGCAGGATCAGCCCGGACAAGGCTGCTCCAATTATTCCATGCTGATTTTTATGCCGCTCTTCTCGACCTGGATCGCGTTTACCGTGCCGGGAGCGGTCGGCATCTACTGGATATTCAGCAACCTTCTCTCGCTGGTGCAAACGGTCGTTATCAATAAGATATACGATCCCGCCAAAGCGCGCGCAGAAGCCGAAGCGGAATATCAGGAGCGCCGCCGGAAAAAGGCGGAGGACAGAAAGCGTTTGGCGCAGGCGCGTCAGCGCGAGGAGGCCGAAGCCCGCAAGGCGGAGCAGGAGCAGGAGCGTCAGCGCGAGCAGTCCCGTGAGATGAATAAAAAGAAATCAAAAGGCGGCGCACAAACACCGTCTAAAAATCCGAATAAGATAAAAGCGCGGGAAGCGGCGGCGGAAAAAGCAGCCGAAGAAAACGCTTCCGAAATGAAAACCGCCGATGAACCATCTGCATCGGCCGACGCGCAGACAAAGGCGCCGACGGCCGAGCAGTCAGATACTACAGGAAAGGACAACGAGTAATCATGCGCAAGGAATGTATCAAGGAAGCGGCTTCCATAGAGGAAGCCAGAGCCGCGGTTGCCGAAGAGCTCGGCGTGTCGCAGGATCAAATCGAGTTTGAGGTTTTACAGGAACCCCACAAAAAGACCCTCGGTCTGTTCGGCGGTTCCAATGCCCGCGTAAAGGGCACGGTACAGCTTGCCGAATCCGCATGTGAAAAAGCAAAGCAGTATCTGGAGCAGGTGCTCGCGGCGATGGGTGCGGCGGCAACCGTCAGTGCAAAAGAAGAAGAAAACGGCTGCGCGCTGACCATTGAGGGAGAGCACCTCGGCTTTATTATCGGCCGTCGCGGCGATACGCTGGACGCGCTGCAATATCTGACCGGATTGGTGGCCAACCGCGTGCAAAACGAGTATTACCGCGTGACCATTGATATCGGCAACTACCGCGAAAAACGCGAGCAGGCGCTGACCGGGCTTGCACATAAAATGGCGTCGCAGGCGGCGAGAACAGGGCGCAAAAGCTCCCTTGAGCCGATGAACCCGTATGAGCGCCGTCTGATTCACACGGCGGTGCAGGATGTCAAGGGCGCGACCTCGTGGAGCGTCGGCAGTGAGCCGAACCGCCATGTGGTAATCGGTCCGTCGGATGACAATCCGGCGAAAAATCGCCGCTCCCGCCACAGCGGCCGCAGCGGCGGCGCGGAGACGCGCAAGCCCCGCGAAAAGCTGCGTGACAGCGAATATGTCATCAAGCCGCCCGAGCGCACGACACGGCAGTTTGTGCCGCGCAGCAATCCGCTTCCCGTGGCGGAGGACCTCACGCCGTCCGAAAAGACCCGTTCCGAGACGGAGGCGACCGCTACCCTGTACGGCCGCATTGACCTGTAAAAACGGGACGCTTTTGTCAAAAAAACAGGATATTCCAAACGGCAGACACCGCAGGACAACCCGGGCGGCGTCTGCCGTTTGAACTGTCGGGATGTTTTTTGTTAAACATAACTCTATCCCCATTACACAGGGGAAACCTTGGTGCGGAGCCCTTTCCCTTGGCTCCCTCTGATGAGGGAGCTGTCACCGCAGGTGACTGAGGGAGAGAATAAAAGCACCCTGCATTTA
>JBJEIR010000025.1:0-5510 GCA_051877215.1 Acutalibacteraceae bacterium
ATTCTCTCCCTCAGTCACCTTCGGTGACAGCTCCCTCGTCAGAGGGAGCCAAGGAGTTTGCAGCGTATCAATGCCTTTCCCCTGTATAATAGGGAGAGAAAAGATTGTTTTTTGACACTCTCAGATACCCGGCAAGGTGACTTGCCGGGTATTGAAAAAGGGCGAAAAAACGGCGGGCGGTCAAGCGGCGGCAGACGCACTGCTGCCGTTTTTGTCGCCGCTTGGTATCTCACTGTCGGCGGGGGCGGCGTCTTCGGAGGGCAGCGGCGCATCGCCGAAGCTCAGAGAGGAAACGGTGCACGGCAGCCCACCGGTTTCGCTGTCGATATACCGAAGTGTTACGGTCTGTCCCGCCGCGGCAAAGGGCAGCTCGGGCGAGAGAGAAATGTCGGCGCAGAAGATACGGCTGTCGCTGTCAAGGCGGAGGTAATACTGCGTCGAGCCGTCTACAACGGCGGACGCCACATCGACGATTTTGCCGCTGAGCTCAAAAGAGGTCTGCTCAAGCTGAACATCGTCGGAGGACTCGAGCTTATGGATATAATCCAGCCGCGCCTCCGACACGGAAGAACCGGTGCCCACAATCTGATACCGCTGCACATCGACAAAGGCATACATCTTAACAAGACCGGAGGCATCCTTCAGAGACATGAAATAGGTCGGGCGGTCGGCGACATTGAGCAGCAGCGGGAAGGTCGCGTTGTAATTGAGATGCTGCACCTGTCCTTCGGCAGAGCCCATGGCGGAATATTCCTCTGCGCCCGGCACGGTGTAAAAATGTGTCTCCTTGGTGCGCATATTCACGAGCACAAAGCCGATGTTCGATTCATCCGAGGTGGCGGAGGTCACGCCCGTGTACAGGTAGACATCGTCGTTGTTGGCGATATAGTTATAGCCGTCGGTGGTGCGCCGCACATTGCGCTGACCGAAATAGGCGTTGAAAAAGCCCTCTTGAAATTTGCCGTTCCAATTGAGCTGCTCGATGATGAGCTCGGCGTCATAGACGCGGTCGACCCACTGCGGGATATCCGAAACGGCATAATACTGCGATTCGCCTGTCGTCGCGTTGACCAGCACCGCTCCCTCGACATCCATGCCGCTCCACAGGGCGATGCGGTAGTACATACACGGCGCGATCCAGTAGGGGACGCCGTTGTCGTCCACCTCAAACATGACAGTGCCGAAAATTTTGGTGGGATAGGAAAAACGCAGATGGCGATCGATGTTGCGAAGCAGAATCTCGCTTTCGGAATAGCGGATTTCCTGCCCCTCCTGCATACGCACGAGCGTGGTGTCCTGAGAGGCCATATCCACCGAAATATAGCCGGGAATACCGCTTGCCTGATTGTTGAACCATTTGAAAATATCCGCATATACGAGCGGGGTGACCCGTACGGGCTTTCCATTTACATTGATTTGGGTGTAATCGTCGGACACCTCAAATTGCGATACCAAATCGGGAATGGTGCCGAGCTGACGCTGGCCGAGGCGTTCGGCGGTGTCGCGATCCACGACGGGGATCTGATTCATGGACAGCTCGGCAACATCCTCGGTAAAGTCGCCGTCCGAAATGGCGATTAGGTCACGGTAGCTGTCGGCGTGAAAAATTTCCGCGCCGGCAAAATTGCCGATGACGGTCAGCACAAAGACGGCGGCGGCGACGAGCAGCGCGCGAAACCACGCGGTTTTAAAAAGGGGTTTCCATTTTTTGGGGTTAAAATCGGCAATGTTCGGCGTTTCCTTTCCGTTGCTGTAGCGGCGTAAGGCGGAGACAATTCTGCCGAACGAAAAACAGACAATTCCGATTAAGATGACCTGAATCACAAAGGACCAGAAGTCGGGGCTGCGCAGATTGAGCGGCGGCAGGGAAAACCAAAACAGCAAAAAGGTGAACAGTACGGTGGCAGCACCGCTGAGTACATAGGATAAAACAGGCTTTTTTTTCATCAAAACGGCCTCCTTTAGTGGGTATCTGCAGGGGATATCTTTTGCTTCGGAAGGATGCCCGGATACAGCGTATCCGACAAATCTTCAGGCTCAGTATACCATGGGGCTGTAAGGGATGCAAGCATTTGCTGCAAAGGTATCGCTCAAAATAACAGAATGGACATCTTTCGATTGCGAAATTGATAGGATTTGGTATAAAAAATGTATTGACCGTATGCGCAAAATCCTGTAAAATATTTTTCAAGACACGGATTTTTACGAGAACAGGTCGGGTTTTGTCGAGACAGGCATATCCGACTGTTGTTTTCTTTATTTTTTTGGGGTGAACGGGAGAAGCGGTCCTATGGTTTTTTCGGAATTGTGGTTTTTATATACATTTTTAGCACTGAACTTGTTCTTTTATTTTTTTGCGGCCAAAAATATTCAGGCGAAAAACACGGTCATGCTGATTTCTTCGCTGATTTTCTACGCATGGGGCGAGCCGATATATGTGCTGCTGCTCGTCGGAATGACGCTTGCCGACTGGCTGCTGTCGCAGGTGATCGGGCGATACCGACGCACTCCCAAGGCCAAAATCGCCCTGGTGATAACCTGTGTTGTCAACCTGGGGCTTCTCGGTATTTTTAAGTATGGCTCGTTTTTGCTCGGCAATACAAACGCCCTGTTCGGATTTCCCGCGGTGGTGCCGCAGATCGCGCTGCCGATCGGCATTTCGTTTTATACCTTTCAGCTGCTTTCGTATGTGGTGGATGTATACAGAGGAGAGGTGCCGCCGCAAAAGAGCTTTCGCACGCTTCTCCTGTATGTAAGCCTTTTTCACCAGTGTATCGCCGGACCGATCGTGCGGTACAAGGATGTGGCGGAGGAGCTGTTTACCCGCCGCACCTCATGGAAGGATATGTCGGACGGCATCAGCCGCTTTACGGTGGGACTTGCGAAGAAAGCGGTGCTTGCCAATACCTGCGGACTGCTGGCGGACAAGCTGCTGATTGCCGACAGCACCGGGCTGACCGGAGAGGCGCTCGCGCAGGCCAACGCGACGCTTGCCGCCCGCCCCGTGCTCGCACTTTGGTTTGGTGTGCTCGCCTATATGCTGCACATCTATCTCGATTTCTCCGCCTATTCGGATATGGCGATCGGCATGGGGCGGATGATCGGATTCCATTATAAAGAGAATTTCGATTATCCGTATCTGTCGGTGAGCGTGACGGAGTTTTGGCGGCGGTGGCATATGTCGCTGGGCAGCTTTTTCCGCGACTATGTCTATATTCCGCTCGGCGGCAACCGCTGCTCAAAGGCGCGCATGATATTCAATATGTTTGTCGTGTGGTTTTTGACCGGCCTGTGGCACGGCGCCAGCTGGAATTTCGTGCTGTGGGGACTGTATTTCTTCGTGTTTTTACTGCTCGAAAAGCTGTTTATCGGCAAAAAGCTTTCGGCGGCTCCGCGCGTATTACAGCATCTTTATCTGCTGGCGGTTGTGTTCTTCGGCTGGATTTTGTTCCGTTTCCGCGATTTGGGGCAGGCAGGAGTGGTGCTGCTCGGGATGCTGGGACTCAACGGAAACGGCTTTACCGACTTTGAGACCAACACGCTGCTTCTGGGCCATTTTGTGTTTTTCATCATCGCGATTGTGGGAGCGACGCCGCTGATCAAGAAGCTGAGTCAGCTTCTTTCCCGCTCGGCGGATCACAGCGCCGCAGTCGGCCTGCTCAACACCGTCCTGCGTGCGGCGCTGCCGGTTTTACTGCTCGTGTTGTCCACCGCGATGCTTGTGGGGGATAGCTACAATCCCTTCCTGTATTTCCAATTCTGAGAAAGGAGACGGTTATATGAGCGCACCGAAACGAGTCCCTTCCGCGCTTGTGCGCAGGCGCACGCATCAGCGGATGATACAGATCACGGCGTTTTTTATCGCGTTTTACCTATTGGCGGTGATTTCGTGGATCATTCCGCTGCGCCCGTCTCATTCGGACATGGAAAACCGCAATCTGACGGCCTTCCCCGCGTTTTCATTGGAAGCGCTGGCAGACGGCAGCTTTTTTGACGGGATCAACAAATGGTTTGCCGATACCTTTCCGATGCGCGACGAACTGATCGGGTTGAGCAATACCGTCAAGAGCTTTTACGGTATTTCCGGCACATCGGTGCACGGAAATGTGCAGACGGGAGAGGATATTCCCGACGTGCCGTCCGCCGTGACGACGGCTCCCTCTTCATCGACCTCTACGACGCCGTCGGATGTACAGACCACCGCGTCCGCTACCACCACGACGGTCAATCAGCATATGCATCCGCCGGGAAGCAGCGATGTGCCCGCGGAGACCAACGGCGCGATTTTGACCATCGGGGACAGCGGCTTTGAATATTATAATTTCGTGCAGAGCGTCGCCGACAGCTACATCGCCACCATCAGCCGTGCGGGCGATCAGCTTGCCGGAAAAGCGGAGGTCTATGACATCCTTGTACCGACCAGCATGGATATCTGTGTGCCGCAATCCGTGCGCGACGGCCTGAACACCTCCGATCAGAAAAAGGCGATTCAGTATATGTACGGCTCGATGAGCGGAAATGTCAAAAAGATCGATATATTTGACACGCTGCTGCAGGCCAACCAAAACGGCGAATATGTCTATTTCCGCACCGATCATCACTGGACGGCGCTGGGGGCTTACCGCAGCTATGAACGCTTTTGCAATATCAAAGGGATTCGCGCCGCTTCGCTGAGCGATTTTACCCAGCACCAATTTGACGATTATCTCGGCTCTTTTTACCGCGATACGCAGTCGGCCGGCATGGCCGCCAATCCCGATGTCGTTTTGGCCTATGAGCCGAAGGCGACCAATTCGATGACCATGACCACCGCGGACGGCGAAACGATGGCGTATTCGATCGTCACCGATGTGACGGATTGGGATCAGTTATATAAATACAATACCTTTATCGGCGGGGATCAGCCGCTCTCGGAAATTCACAATCCGACCATCACCGACGGCTCCTCCTGTGTGCTGATCAAAGAGTCCTTCGGAAATGCTTTTGCGCCGTTTTTGGTCGCCAATTATGAGACGGTATATGTTATTGATTACCGCTATTTCCACAAAATCAGCGATTCCGGGTTGGTACAGTTCGTGACCGAAAAAGGCATTGACGATGTGATCTTTATGAACAATATGTCGGCAACGCGCAACGAAGATCTGATGAGCTACCTTTCCTATTTTGTGCGCTGAAACACTGTAAAACGACGATTGACTTTTTTAACGCTCCCGACAAACCCGACACTTAGCAAGAAGCAGCGCATTTTTGTGCGCTGCTTTTTTCTGTTGAAAAAGCCTGTTGTACCAAGGCCTCCTCTGTGGAATGAGGAGGTGGCACGGCGCCAAGCCGTGACGGTGGGGTTGACGCCTGCCTCCCTCTGATGAGGAAAAAGGGAGAGAAAGCATAGCTGATTTTACCCGCTTCCGATCAATACAGAGCGTTTTTATTCTCTCCCTCAGTCACCTTCGGTGCCCAGCTCCCTCGTCAGAGGGAGCCAAGAGAAAGGGCGGCGTACCAAAGCCTCCCCT
>JBJEIR010000026.1:0-5438 GCA_051877215.1 Acutalibacteraceae bacterium
TTTCCTTTGCCTTGTCGACGATCTCGCGGGCATGCTTGGCAACACCGACCACCATCGCGTAACGGCTGTTGTTCCCCTTCAATTGTTCGATATCACTCGGTCTGAGCATTTTCAAGAACCCCCCTGATATAATCATCCATGCGGCAATACCGCATTTTTTCAGCATCAATAATCGTGTTAATGCGCTCCACTGCCTGATCGACATCGTCGTTGATGACGACATAATCATAGCGAAATGCGCGCTGCAATTCACGCTTTGCGACGGCCATTCGGGCACGAATGCTCTCCTCGGTCTCTGTTCCGCGACCGACCAGCCGATGTCGCAATTCCTCCATCGACGGAATGGTGATGAAAATAGACACCAAATCGGAACGGTAATCCATCACCTTTTCCGCGCCCTGCACTTCAATCTCTAAAATCACATTTTTCCCTTCGGAAAGCCAGTTGCGCACATCGCTTTCCGGCGTTCCGTAATAATTTCCGTTATATTCGGCCGATTCCAAGAATGCGCCGAGAGACTGCATTTTCTCAAAATCCTCGCGATTTGTGAAATAATAATGAACGCCGTCGATCTCGCCTTCGCGCGGCGCACGGGTCGTCATGGAGATGGAGAGCACCATATCGTCCCGCTTTTTCAAAAGCTTGCTGATAATGGTGCCTTTTCCGGAACCGGACGGCCCGGACAGAACGATGAGCATTCCCTTATTCGCCATGTTGGTCTGCTCCTTCCGTCGCATTTATCCCCGTCACACGCCCTGCAACCGTTTCCGGCTGAACAGCAGACAAAATCACATGATCCGTATCCATCATCAACACCGCCCGCGTGCGCCGTCCGTAGGTCGCGTCAATCAACTTTCCGCTGTCCTTGGCGTCCTGAATGATTCGTTTAATCGGTGCAGAATCGGGGCTGACAATGGCCAGCAGTCTGTTTGCCGCCACCATATTACCGAATCCGATGTTGAGCAGTTTCATTGGTATCGGACCTCCCATCAGATGAGCATCACTCTATATTTTGGATCTGTTCACGGATTTTTTCAATCTCCGCTTTCATATCCACAACGGTTCTGGCAATCGTGATATCCGAAGCCTTGGAACCGATCGTGTTGGTCTCGCGGTTGATCTCCTGCACAAGAAAATCCAGCTTACGCCCGACGGCTTCACTGCCCGACAGCAATTGCTCAAGCTGGTCAAGATGGCTTTTGAGACGCACCGTTTCCTCTGCAACCGCGATCTTGTCCGCAAACAGCGCCGCTTCCGTCAGCAACCGCTGTTCATCAACCGCCGCTCCGTCGAGAAGCTCGCGCATCCGCGCACTTACCTTTTCCATATGCTCGGCAACCGTCTGCGGAGAACGCTCCTCCACCTTTCGGACCGCATCGAGAAGGAAAGCCCGGCGAGACAAGATATCCTCGCGCATTTTTTCGCCCTCGGTTTCACGCATGGCAACAAAGCGTGCAATCGCCTCGTCCGCCACTGTGCGAACCGCTTGCCAGATTGCCTCCTCATCCTCCGCGTTTTTATGAACCGTCAGAATATCGGGATTGCGTGAGAGGGACATGACCGAAACATCGTCCCGCAGACCGTAGGTGTTTTTCAATTCGGCAAATGCCTCGAGATACGCTTTGACCAGTGCATGATTGACCGTAACACTGCTGCCCGGAGCATCCACGGTTTCAATATATAAATACACATCCACTTTTCCGCGGGAAACGGATTTCTGAAGATGGCTTTTCAGCTTATCATCGAGGAATCCGTAAGTGCGCGGCAAACGGGAGGAATATTCAAAATAGCGATGATTGACGGATTTTATTTCAAAGATGATATCCATCCCGTCAATCGTCTGCTCCGCGCGGCCGTAACCGGTCATGCTGCGAATCATATAACCGCCTCCGATCCGATTTGCAAATAACGATTGGGAAATCATTTTTAAAAAGCTCTTTAAAATAGGACTTAACAGGGCTGCCGCAACACGCGACAGCCCTGCTTCATTTAAACAGGATGTACCTGCTTCTCGGCGTCATAATGCTCGCCGTCCACACCGTATTTGCGATTGCGGCGCTTTTCAAAGAATTTCAATGCCACCTGACCGAACTGTGCATAAGACAGGACATCCTCTTCCTGCTCATACCACTCGGAAATCTCCGAGCGCAGCTTATCCAGCTCCGGCTCTAACAAATCGGCCGGGCGGCAGGTGATCGGCTCTTCGTCTCCGATGATTTTTTTCACAAATTCGGGATCGATCGGCACAGGGGTACGGCCGTATTCGCCGCGTACCAAACCGCGGAACTCTTTTGTGACCATTTTATAGCGCTCGCCGTTGATCACATTAAAGACCGCCTGCGTACCGACAATCTGAGAGGAAGGCGTCACCAAAGGCGGATATCCCGCATCCTTGCGTACGCGCGGCACCTCTTCCAGCACCGCTTCAAGCTGATCTTCCTTGCCCGCCTGCTTGAGCTGGCTGACAAGATTGGAGAGCATCCCGCCCGGCACCTGATAAATAAGCGCGTTGGCGTCGACCTCCAACATCTTCGGAGCGAGAAGGCCGCTGTCCAAATATTTATGGCGCAGCGTCTGGAAATATTTTGCAATCTCTGTCAGCTTGACAAGGTCAAGACCCGTGTCATATTCTGTTCCCTGCAACGCCGCCACCATCGATTCGGTTGCGGGATGCGATGTGCCCAGGGCAAGCGGAGACAAAGCGGTATCCACCACATCTGCGCCTGCCTCGATTGCTTTCATCAACACCATATCGGCGATGCCCGCCGTAAAGTGCGAATGCACCTGAACCGGGATTTTGACATTCTCTTTAATGGCTTTGACAAGCTCATAGGTCTGGTACGGAACAAGCAAGCCTGCCATATCCTTAATGCAGATGGAATCCGCACCGGCTTCCTCAAGCTTTTTGCAATAATCGACAAAGTATTCGGTGGTATGCACCGGGCTGGTCGTATAGGAAACGGCGACCTGCACATGTGCGCCCTTTTCCTTCTTAGCCGCATTGATAGAGGTCTGCAAATTGCGCAGATCATTGAGCGCGTCAAAAATACGAATCACATCAATGCCGTTTGCCACGGATTTCTGTACAAAATATTCAACCACATCATCCGCATAATGGCGGTATCCGAGCATATTCTGCCCGCGGAACAGCATCTGAAGCGGCGTATTGGGCATATGCTTTTTCAATGTGCGCAGGCGCTCCCACGGATCCTCATCGAGAAAACGCAGGCACGAGTCAAAAGTTGCGCCTCCCCAACATTCAATAGAACGATAGCCGACCTGATCGAGCATTTCAAGCGCCGGCAGCATCTCCTCCGTTGTCATACGGGTCGCGATCAGCGATTGATGCGCATCGCGCAGAATGGTTTCGGTAATCCCTACCTTAGCCAAAATTCATCCATCCTTTCATCAAACGATCATCCGAACTGAAACGGTCTCTTATTGAATAGAAACCAGCGGTGCGCCGGACTCAACGCTGTCTCCCTTGCGCACATGAACAGCCGTCACCGTGCCGTCGTTCGGCGCTTTGATCTCGTTTTCCATCTTCATCGCTTCGAGCACGACAAGGACATCACCCGCCTTGACGCTGTCGCCCGCCTTGACATTGACATTCAGGATCGTGCCGGGCATCGGGCAATCAATGGATGTGCCGGCAGCCGCAGCAGGAGCGGGAGCGGCTGCGGGTGCCGCAGCGGCGGGAGCGGGAGCAGCTGCGGCAGGTGCCGCGCCGGCTCCGATTTCTTCTACCTGTACATCATAGGCGTTGCCGTTAACTGTGATATGAAAGCGTTTCATCTTCTGTATGTCCTCCTTATTTTCACTTGGCACAGACAAGCTGTCGGCACCGAGTAATTTTACAGTTGAATATTGGTGTGCTTCTTCGGCAGCTTGGTCACCCGTTTGCCGGACAGCATATCGAGCAGTCCCGTCAAGCGCGCCTTTGTCTCTTCGGCGGTCACCACATCGGTCACATATCCGGCCGCCGCAGCTGCCAGCGGGCTGTACATCGTATCCGCGTATTCTTTCACAAGCTTTGCGCGTTCGGTTGTCGGATCTGTCATCGCCGCCAAACGATCCGCCCACTCGATACAAATTGCCGTTTCGGGGGCAAGCGCTCCGACAGAAGCCGTCGGCCACGCAAGAACCGCGTCCGCACCGGCGCGTTTACCGGCAAGCGCAATATATACCGGACCGTAGGCGCGTCCTCCGATCACGGTGATCTTTGCCGCGGTCGTTTCGGCATATGCCTGCGACAGCTTTGCGGCGCCCTTCAGGCAGCCGAAACCGGCGGCATCCACAAAGGTGATGACCGGCAGAGAGAAGCTGTCACAAAACCGCACAAACCGCGCCGCCTGCGCACAACCGCAACCGAGCTTGTCCCCTTTGAGGGAGACAAGGCCGCAAGGCACACCGCTTATTCTCGCGAGAGCCGTCTTCACGCCGTCTTTGTCAAGCAAGGCAACCGCCGAATCGGCATCGGCAAACGCCTCGATCGCCTGCGCAATATCCGAGCAGCTGACCGCTGCGGCATCCGCCTCGTAAACGGGTGCAGCCGCCAAATTGTTGGCGGGAAGCAATGCAAGCAAAGAGCGAACGGTGTCGAGAGCATCGTCAACGGATTGAACTGAAATATCCGCCTTAGCCTGCTCATCCCCGACATTCAAACGATAATCACTGCCGTCGCACGCAATCACAATATCCGCCGCCTGCGCCATCAGCGCCGCCGATCCGACACAGCCGCCCGCAATCACCGCAATCTGCGGCACAACACCGGACAGCTCATTGGCCGCCATCAAAATATCGGACACCGCATCCATCGCATCAATGCCCTCTGCGAGCTTCGCACCGTCGCTGTCATAAACCGCAACGATCGGCGCACCGTTTTGCGCCGCCAGCTCATACACTTTGCGAACCTTTGACGCCTGCGCTTTTCCAACGGCGCCGCAGCAGGTCTCACGATCCTGTGCAAACGCATAGACCGGCGCACCGTCTACCGTTCCGTAACCGGCAACAGCCTCCGACGGCTGATCGCCGTCCATCGCCAAGCGATCGATTTCGACAAAGCTGTCGGCATCAAAGAAACCGGCAAGCAGCTTACGCGCCGAAACCGTTTGGGCATGGCTGTTTGCCTGCGCCAATGCCTCTGCGGAATTTTGGATACCCATATTGTCAACCTCCACAGCTATTATGTAAGATATCAGATGTCACGGGTGGTGAATCCTAAAAAAATCCAAACTACCCAATTTACAGGTATTGTACCAAATTATTTATCATTTGACAAGTGTTTTTTAGCCTCCGCAAGGCGTTTTTTCAAAAAAATCGGCAATTTGAAGTTCGGGGGGGTCGCTTTCGCGGCAATACCCTTTTGAAGAAGCAAAAGAGAACAGCTCATCGCATAACAAAGCGGCGGTCAGCGCCCCTCTCTCCATAGATGCGTT
>JBJEIR010000027.1:0-5428 GCA_051877215.1 Acutalibacteraceae bacterium
GAGGCGGTGGTATGCCACAAAATCCTTTTACAGTACGGTTTTTTGACAAGCTGAAAACCGCTCTATGTGCAAGCAGCTTGCGCATAGAGCGGTTTTGTTTACAAGAGCGTTTTTCAGCCGACAATCAGGCTTTGTCCGTCCATTTCGGCGGGCTGCTCGAGCCCCATGAGCGTCAGCATGGTCGGCGCAATATCCGCGAGGCGTCCGCCCTCGCGCAGCTTGCAGTCCTTTCCGACCACGCAGAACGGAACCGGGAAGGTCGTGTGCGCCGTAAACGGCGAGCCGTCCTCATCGACCATCTTATCCGCGTTGCCGTGATCGGCCGTGATCAGTGCCACGCCGCCCATTTTGAGCGTCGCATCCACCACGCGCCCGACACAGGTATCAACCGTCTCGACGGCCTTCACCGCCGCGTCAAAAATGCCGGTGTGTCCCACCATGTCGCAGTTGGCAAAATTGAGAATAATCATATCATAAGTGCCCGACTCGATGCGCTCCACCACCGCGTCACACACGGGAACGGCGCTCATTTCCGGCTGCAAATCAAAGGTCGCGACATCGGGCGTGGGAATCAGCACGCGATCCTCGCCCTCAAATTTGACCTCCTCACCGCCGTTGAAGAAGAAGGTGACATGCGCATATTTGGTCGTTTCCGCAATTCTCAGCTGCGTCTTGCCCGCGCGGCTGACCGTTTCTCCCATCGTCATTTTCAGTTCCTTCGGAGAAAACGCCACCGACACATTGGGCATGGTCGCATCATACTCGGTCATGCAGACATAGGTCAGCTCCATGCGGCCGCCGCGGCGCTCAAAGCCCGCAAAGTCGGGATCGACAAACGCACGGGTCAGCTCACGCGCCCGATCGGGGCGGAAATTGAAGAAGATGACCGAATCCCCCGCCTTCACGGTCGCGCCGTCGGTGACGACGGTGGGCAGCAGGAACTCATCGGTGATGTGCTTGCCGTCGCCGTCAACCGTCTCGTACGATTTTTCAACCGCCTGCACCGCATCCGCGCCGTCGACGCCTTCGCCGTATACCATCGCCGCATACGCCTTTTCCACGCGTCCCCACTGGGTATCGCGATCCATGCCGTAATAGCGGCCCATCATGGTGGCGAGCTTGCCGACGCCGATTTCCTGCAGCTTTTGCAGCAGCTCCGCGACAAACTCCTTGCCGGAGGTGGGCGGCACATCGCGCCCATCGAGCATCGCATGCACATAGACATCCTTGACACCCTCGCGCTTCGCCATTTCCAAGAGCGCATACAGGTGCGTGTTGTGGCTGTGAACACCGCCGTCGGACAGCAGCCCCATCAGGTGAAGGGCATGTCCGTTTTTGGCATTGTCCATCGCCGCCTTGAGAACGGGATTTTCAAAGAAATCTCCGTCGCCGATGGATTTGGTGATACGGGTCAGCTCCTGATAAACCACGCGGCCTGCGCCGATATTGGTGTGGCCGACCTCGCTGTTGCCCATCTGTCCGTCCGGAAGTCCCACATCCATGCCGGACGCGCCGATGGAGGTAAAGGGATTTTCGGAAAAGAGCTTGGTCAAATGGGGCGTGGCGGCCGCTTTGATGGCGTTGCCGTTCGTTTCGGGGTTGAGTCCGAAGCCGTCCATAATAATGAGCGTAACGGGTTTTTTCATATCAAAACCGTGTCCTTTCTGTCACAATTATTTCGCTGCCGCCGCAATGGTCGCAAAATCGGGCGCCTTGAGCGACGCGCCGCCGATCAGGCCGCCGTCCACATCCGGCTGCGCCAGCAGCTCTTCGGCGTTGCCCGCGTTCATCGAGCCGCCGTACTGCACGGTCAGCGCCGCCGCCGTGTCGGCATCATACAGCTCTTTTACGGTTTCGCGGATCAGGGCGCACACCTCGTTCGCCTGCGCCGCCGTGGCGGTACGCCCGGTGCCGATGGCCCATACCGGCTCATACGCAACGATCACGCGGCTCATTTCCTGCGCCGAAACACCGCCGAGTGCGATCTTCGTCTGCATGGCGACCACCTCTGCGGTAACACCCTGCTCGCGCTGCTCCAGATATTCGCCGACGCACAAAATCACGGTCAGGCCCGCGTCCAGCGCCGCGCGCACACGCTTGTTGACCGTCTGATCGGTCTCGCCGAAATACTGGCGGCGCTCACTGTGACCGAGGATGACATACTGCACGCCCATCTCCTTGAGCATCAAAGCGGAGATCTCGCCCGTAAACGCGCCGCTTTCCGCCCAGTGGCAGTTCTGCGCCGCCACGCCGATGTTGCTGCCCTTGGTCGCCTCCAACGCCACCGTCAGATCGACAAACGGCACCCCCACGACCACATCGCACGCCGCATCCTTGACAAGCGGCTTGATATCCGCGATCAGCGCCGCCGCCTCGGCGGGTGTCTTGTTCATTTTCCAGTTGCCGGCAATGACATATTTTCCCATAATCAATCAAGCTCCTTTGAAAACATTTTCAGATAGTCGGAAATTCCCGCGAAAACAGCGGTCAAGCGCTTTCGCATATACAGTAATCAAAGGCGGCTTGTAGGCAAGCCGCCTTTGAGAAAGCATCCTCTTATTTCTCGTTGAGGCAGGCAATACCCGGCAGCTCCAGTCCCTCAAGGAACTCCAGGGACGCGCCGCCGCCGGTGGAGATGTGGGTCATCTTGTCGGCAAAGCCGAGCTTCTCAATCGCCGCCGCGGAATCGCCGCCGCCGATGATGGAAATGGCGCCGCTCTGTGCGATCGCCTTGGCAACCGCGATGGTGCCGGCGGCGAACTGATCCCATTCGGAAACGCCCATCGGGCCGTTCCAAACAACCGTGCCGGCGTTCTTGACCGCATCGGCAAACAGCTCCTGCGTCTTGGGCCCGATATCAAGGCCCATCCAGCCGTCGGCGATATTGCCTTCGTCAAACACCTTTGCAGTGGCGTCCTCAGCAAAGCGATCGCCCGCCACAGTGTCGAGCGGCAGCAGGAACTTCACGCCCTTCGCCTCGGCCTTCGCTAAGATCTCCTTTGCCAGATCGACCTTATCCTCCTCATATTTGGAGGCGCCGACCGTGCCGCCCTGCGCCACGCTGAAGGTATACGCCATCGCGCCGCCGACAATCAGCGTGTCCACCTTGTCGAGCAGGTTGGTGATGACGCCGATCTTATCGGAAACCTTCGCGCCGCCGAGAATGGCGACAAACGGGCGCTTCGGGTTGGCCAGCGCGTTGCCCATGATGGTGATTTCCTTTTGGATGAGATAGCCGCAAACGGCCGGCAGATAGTCCGCCACACCCGCCGTGGAAGCATGGGCGCGGTGCGCCGTTCCGAACGCGTCGTTGACATAGATATCGGCAAGGCTGGCAAGCGCCTTGGCAAATTCGGGATCGTTCTTGGTCTCCTCTTTGTAGAAGCGGACATTTTCAATGACCAGGATCTCGCCGCTCTTGAGCGCAGCCGCCTTTGCATGGGCCTCTTCGCCGATGATATCGGTGGTGAACTGCACCTCACGGCCCATCAGCTCCGACAGGCGCTTGGCAACGGGAGCGAGCGTGCAGGCCTTTTTGGACTCCTCGTCCTTCGGGCGGCCGAGATGCGAGCAGAGGATCACCGCCGCGCCGTGATCGACCAAATACTGAATGGTGCGCACAGATTCGCGAATACGCTTGTCATCGGTGATGACGCCGTCCTTGAGCGGCACATTAAAATCGCAGCGAACAAGCACTTTCTTGCCGTTCACATCGATGTCCTCAATGGTCTTTTTGTTGAGGTAATTCATGATACTGACATCCTTTCTTCCTTTGGTATTTCAAAATTGTGAAATTAAAGACAAAGTCCTGCTTTCTATTGTATAGTATTTCCCTGCTTTTTGCAAGAGCCGCCTTTTATATTTTACGGAATTTTTTTACATTTTTACGGCGCCGCCGATATGCCGCTTGCTCGCTTGCCGCCGCAGGCGTCCTTCGTAAAAAAAGCAACCGCCCGACCGCCTGCTCTGAAAAACAGACGGTCGGGCAATGTACGGTATTGCCTTAAAGCGCAATACAATCCAATAAAAGGTTATAGATAATAAAGTCTTTGTTTAATTCCTTACACAACGTATGGTACATTTCATTTGCGGACGCTAAAAACTCGATCTTTTTTTCAGTTGTCCATGGGGACGGCGAGCCGGGATCATCCCAATTAAGATATGAGCCGTACTCGTTTTCAAGCGAATGTAACTGCTCTTTTGTAGAAGCAGACAGTGGAAGCGCATCGTAATGAATTTGATAACCAAACTTCATTTTGGTGTCTTTATCATCACTCCATAAGCATCCTCCGCCATGTTCAAACCAAAATCGCACTTTATACATGATTCACCTCCCCCTTTCCTGTAAAACATATTTGATAGTAACATAAATGATTGTAGCCGTCAATCAAGCCCCGGGATATGCATTAACAATATATCCATTACTGCCAATAATAATACTAAGAAGATTACCGGATATATTATAGATATACCGACCTGAGGATGTGATTTCAACGGGAGTATTTTGGCTTACAACTGAATATAAGAACGAACTTAATTGTGCCTTAGAATAAACGCCAATTTTTATTGTCGATATTATTTACATTTCGAGTTGCCGCCAAATCCGCCGACCGACCGTCTATCACCGCAGTTTTTTGACAAAAAAGCCCGACCGCCTGCTGTGAAAAACAGACGGTCGGGCGATATACGGTCGATAAAGGTGTTCTCACGCCGCTCTTACCAAATGTTGATAAGCAGCGTATACGGCGCGGTCAAAACAGCCAGTGCAAGTGCGATGCGATGCTTTTGGCGGTCCGAAAGCGCCGTGCCGCGAAAGCTGACCCATCTGTTGAGCACATAGATCAGCACACCCGCCAGAGCGATGATCACAAGCGCGGTCACAACCGCAGGGACACTGGTATATACCTTGTTCATTAAAGGCCCTGAAATCTGTGTTGAATACCACTCCCTTGCCTGTTCGGGCAAAACAGAAGCAAGGTAACATACCCCGAGCGCTATAAGACTTGCAACGATATCTGCCAAAAAGCCGAATATCCACACCGGCCAAATGGAACGAATGTACAGCTTTCCGAGGTGCTCCGCCTTCAACATTGCCGCCGCAATCAAAAGAACCGCTGTGTCAATCACAAAATTGGCCGGAAGCAAAATCAGCCATACCTGCGGCGCCAGCATCAGCAGCCATAAAGGGAACAGCACATTATACAGCCGCACACCCTTTTTTTCGCTATCTCTCAACAGTCAATCCCCCTCCTCTTCATTTTGTAACTATATTCTACCATATTTTTGCGTTTTTTCAATATGGAATCCGCCTGCTCTGCGGTGTACTTTCCTTTGCAATCTATCCTGCACAAAGGTGTGTTTGCACACCTTTGTGTCAGCTTGTCAAAAAACGCGCTGTAAAAGGATTTTGTGGCATACCACCGCCTCC
>JBJEIR010000028.1:0-5374 GCA_051877215.1 Acutalibacteraceae bacterium
ATGTGTAGTACAGTTCTTTTTTATAAAATGCGCCGGAAAGAGACAGCCCCATCGGATGCTTTTCAAATTCCTCCCGTGACAGCAACGGAACATCATCAAATAGCGGACTGTGCTGCAGAATGCTTTGGGTTAATTCGCACTGTTTTTTTGCAAAAGCAAGAAGCTCTTCACCGTCGGTGTTATACACGCCGTGGCGTTTGAGAATGGTCATCAGGATATCCTGCGGCAATGTATAGATCGGCAACGAGGAGAGAATGTTGTGCCGCGTTCCTTCGACCTGCGCGTCGGCGCTCAAAAAGGCATGATATTTGTTTTCGGAGTCCTGTCGGAAAATTTCCATAAGCGGCTGTGCTTTTTCCAGAAGCCGAGCCGCTTTTTTAGTGTAATAAGCCACTTCTTCCTTGTTTTTTGTCAGATAGTATTTTCCTTCGTTATGATATCCCTGAATACATTCGCCCACCAGTGCGGCCTGCCCGGAAACATAATGGAAATGACAGTATACGCTGTTGTGCTTTCCTTTCAGATAGTAAGGGGATACCTGCCCTGTCATATAAAGCGGAATCCAGCTCTCTAATCCCAGCATCATTTCCTTAAACGGACGGTCAATATTATGTATGATGTTGAGATGCAGGCCCTTTTTCAGCGCCATGGCAATGGCGAACATCCATTTTTTCCCGAAGTCCACATTTTCTCCCATATCCTCCATCGGCATATCACTGCACATGAAAACCGGTTCCATGGATTTTGATAAAACGGTGGATTTGAAAAAGTCCAGTTCACCCTGTTTCATTGCTTCGATACCGTAATATGTTTTGGAGGTTGGGAGCTGAAACGGCATGGACGGCACTTTTAATTCGTCAAAATGGATCGCGCGGATATACGCATTCAAATCAAATTCATCCAGCTTTTCCAGAAACTCTCCCATATAATCGCGCGTTTGAACCGTGCCGCTGTCCAGCCACTTGCACAGGGCGGAGAAGCAGGCGCTTTCGGAGGAAATATCCTCTGCCCGGCACCCGATCAGTTCCGCAATTGCCTCATGGGATTTTTTGCGGACGACATACCGGCAGACACCGGCAATAAATTTCTCCCGGTCGGCAGGGCGGCGGTGTCCGAGACGGATGCGGGAAAGGTAGGAGGGGTCAAAATTCAGGGACCGGGAAAGCTCGGATATATGGATATCCAAGGTGGAAATCATCGCATTCAAGTTGGCAATCAGCTTTTCATAATCAAATGCGGTATCTTCGAGAAACCTTTCGAAGGAAGCCTGCACCGCTTCGGCATTTACGCAGGAGATGTCCCTGTCTTGCGCTAAAGATACGATTCCGTCCATTATCTTATTCAGCTGTTCGTCGTTTGGCACACGCTCTCCCGTGCGGTATCTGCTCAATGTGGCGGCGGACAGACCCGATGCTTCTGCCAGCTCCTTTGCCGTACAATTTATCTGCTTTATGTACTCATTCAATACATCGTTAAATTTCATTCGGGTCACGCTCCAATCATAGGGTTGGCTTTATTATAATATAGCCTGCTTGTTAAGAAATTTCAATTTCCGAATTGTCAAGGACTCTCCGGAAACAGCCCTTTTTTATCCTCTCGCCGTTTTTTATAATGAAATAAAAATGGAAGCTTTTGCTAAGGCGGGCAGCTTTGAAATCCTGCTTGGATTTTGGATAGGGGTGAGAAGGACGCCGTGGACGAGTGAACATATGGATCCTGTCATGCTATGTTTTTGGGGGCGCAGGGATTTGACGCGATTGGTCGCAAGGTGCTGCGCGTAAAACGGCTATTCCTGATAACGAAACCGTATCGAATAAAGAATACCACATTTATGGGAGGATGTTAAGGATGAGATCGAAAAGATTGTTGAGCATCATGCTGTGTCTGATTCTGGCGCTGTCACTGATGCCGACGCCGGCCTTTGCCGAAGGTGATACGACGTATATCGACTTTTGCCTGGGCTATGATGGGGACGGAGATACTGTCGAGGATACATTCTGTCAGCAGGTACACATTGGCGGTACGGCAGCCATACCGGTAGAAGGAATGGATTATGCTTCGCGCCCCGGCTATCGCTTTGACGGTTGGTATACCGACGAAAGCTACACAGAGGCTTTCGATTTCAGCAAGGTCTACACGGAGTCTGATCCCGTGTCGTGCTATGCAAAATGGGTGAAGGATGCCCCAAATGCCGTAACCTATGTCGAGCTTGCTCTGGAATGGCCCGTGGTCGGCGATACGGTCATGCTTTTTGGGGATACACCGACGAATACGCCGAACGTAATCGCACCGGAGGATGCAAATTATACGGTTGACAGCACGGCCTGGATTAAAGGCACCTATTCTGAATACGGCGATGGGTATGATGATTACTTTATCGGAACATTCGAAGAAGATACCGCTTATTACGTCATGATTTCCATATCGGCAAAAGACGGATTTACACTGGCGAGTGATGTATCCATCACAGTGAACGGCGAAGCGCCGGCGGAAGTGCTTTCGGTTGACAGCAATCAAAATATCTCTTTCATTGCAAAAATGATGCCTATATCGATGTCCGCCTATATAATGCCCGTCTTTGACTATGAGCAGATGGTTTCCGTCGGTCGGGGCGATTTTGAAACGCCTCACTATGTTTTGATGGGAGAAAATGATTCCTTTACGCCTGTGACCGGCGAAGTGACATACTATCAAGTGGGCGAAAATGTTTATCATACAGAGGATGAATTGAAGGCGTTTCTTGCTGCGCAAGAGGCGGGAGCCGTCATTACCTGTGATTTTGCATTCCGGGGAAGCGGAGAATATGCGTCTTTCACGGATTTCGACACACTGACCTTTACAATGGTTGCTGATGTGGACACGGTGGATATCACGATCGACGAGCCCGTAATCGGCACGGCTCTTGCAGAGAGCGGGACTGTAACCGGCTCGGCCGCAGGTGTGCAGGTCAACGACGACTGCCTGCCAATCGAAAGCATCACATGGTCTCCGTCGGACACGACCGCCGTTACAGATACCGCTTATACGGTTACCGTTGTCATAAAGGCAGACCGCGGAGTGCGCTTTGCCGATACGGTTTGTGCAACAGTGAACGGAGCGGATGCGGACAGCAGCGTTTCCGACGGCGGAGCGCTGACGGTGACCTATACCTTCCCGAAAACCGTTGCAGCCGAGATGCGGAGTGTGTACTTCGGCGGCAAATTGGTGGAATTCCCGGCGGGTACGGTCACCTATTGGTACTATAACGAAGCGGACGGTACCACTGCCCCGTGCTCCGAAGAACAGGCCAACATCGTTTTGGACGCTACGGATACCAACACAAGCTATGAGCGCCTGGACATTACCCTGAAGAATGTGCACATTCGGGCAAACAACACGGACGGCGGCTACTATGACTATGAGCAATGCGGACTGTATTACAGCAGTGTGCTGTATCTGTATGTTTACGGCGACTGCGAAATCGCGGGTGCCGAATACGGCCTGTTCACATCGGGCACCACTCGAATTTACGGAATGAATTCCGATGCAAAGCTCACGATCACGGCAGACAGCTCTATGGCCGGCCCCGGAAATACCATCTACAAAGCAGAGGCGCTGCACGCGTATGACAGAGTTCACATTTATACATGGTCGGATTCTGATTTTTCTGTCATCGCCCGCAGTGACACCAATAACACCCGCAACAATGTGGGAGTCAGTCTTCACGGCTTTAATAACGCCATCATCACAAGCCCCCATTTTGACGGCAGCAATCCCACCGTACATACGGCGGACGAAGAAGGCAACTACCATCTCGGCAATGTGAGCGAGTATCAATATGTGGAATTCAAAGCGGGAGCCAAGGAGCATATTGACACGGTCAACATTGTCGGTGCCACGTTGAGCTTCCATGCGGGCGATGCTCCGAAGTTTACCGCTCAGGTGGCGCCCGAGGATGCGGGGAAATATGAAGTTGATTGGGAAGAATGGTGCCTGCTCGACGAGAACGGTTGGGTTGTCAAATGGTGCTCTTCTGATGAGGAGTACAATCCCGAGGGTGAAGAGCTGCTGACCTCTTTTGAAGCAGGCAAGACGTATCTTTATTCCATCGGCGTGTGCATAACGGACTCGAGTGAATTTGCGCAGGAGGTTACGCTGGTGCTCAACGGCGAGCGGATCCCCATCACCGATGACAATGGCTACGTCGGATATTATTACCTTGGATGCTATGAGATCAAGTCTATGACACCGGTAGAACATACGCACAATTTGACTCTCGTCCCCGCAAAGGACGCTTCCTGTACCGAAGCAGGCAACAAGGCATACTACACCTGTGACGGCTGCGATAAGTGGTTTGAGGATGCGGCCGGTGCGGTGGAAATCACCGATAAGAGCAGCATGATCGTTCCGGCGACGGGGCATACCGCTTCCGATTGGATATCCGACGCGGACAGTCATTGGAAAGTGTGTACGGCTGCCGATTGCGGCGTGGTGCTTGAGGAAAGCAAAGCGGCGCACAGCTATGGCGATGACAATGTTTGTGATATTTGCGGATACACCAAGGCCGCCTCATCAGCCGATCCGGCCAAGCCGGATGAAACGACAAAACCGACCGGCCCGCAGACCGGAGACAGCAGCTATTCGGGGCTGTGGCTTGCGGTTTTGATTGTCAGCGGCTTGGGCATATTCGGAATAACGGTTTACAGCAAAAGAAAAAATCGCGCTGCGTAATTCGGCAAAACGAACCTTTTAGCAAAGGCGGTGGCGGGGCAGACCCGTCACCGCCTTTGTGTGTAAAGACAGGCGTTTTAAAAGGAATGATGATCAAACCGTCCGTTTTGCGCGGCGCAACATGCCGAAAACGAGAGTCGTACAAGAGGAGACGGCAAAGAAAGACAACCGCGCAGCGGCAGTGAGGATGGTTGTTCGGCGTTTTTCGGATAATCAAACACAGCAAAAAAGCAGCCGCTCGAAAACGAGCGGCTGCCCAGCTTGTCAAAAAACTGCACTGTAAAACGACCGACCGACTTTTTTAACGCTCCTGACAACCCAAAAAAGGGGCAAGAAAGACACTTAGCAAAGAAGCAGAGTGTTTTTTTGTGCCGCTTCTTCCCGTCAAAAAAGCCTGTTGTACCACCACCTCCCCTGTGTAATGGGGAGAGAGGGGCTGACAGCTTTACCACCGCAAAATGACGCAGAGGCAGACAATCCCTCAGTCTCCGCCTTACGGCGGAGCCCAGCTCCCTTTACACAAGGGAGCCAAGGGAAAGGGTGGCACGCCAATGCTCCTCTCCTTGTTAGAGAGAGCCTAAGAACAAGCCTCCCTCTGATGAGGGAGGTGGCAAAAATCTTTGATTTTTGACGGAGGGAGAGAAAATATACCTGATTATTACTT
>JBJEIR010000029.1:0-22281 GCA_051877215.1 Acutalibacteraceae bacterium
TTTTTCAAGATTTAGACTCGAACCATCTACCGCTTAGGAGGCGGTCGCTCTATCCGGCTGAGCTATAGCGACATTTATAAAATTGTATTTGTATTCTCGCTTGCTTTTTTAAAAAGGCAAGCGGTTGAGCAACACTTTAGGAGGCGGACGCTCTATCCGGCTGAGCTACGGGCGCATATCCTGTAAAATTTGAACTGCTAATCGGTCGGTTTTGCCGTCGGAAAGCACACCCGCCGGTTTTTCAAAGCACCGGAAAAGGGAATCAAACCAACCAAGCGGCAATCCAGTAGCATTTTACTGTATTCCCGCGGATTTGTCAATCCTGCCGGCAGGGTGAAAAAAACGCCGGCTATGCCCGCGTGCCCGCTCATTTGATTCCTCTTTTTCGGCCGGCGGTCGGGAACATCCTGCGGACAAGGTTGCAAAAAGCAAAAAAATGCGGTATACTGTCAGCAGTCAGACGACGCCGTCTGCTCCTGTGCCTCTATATGCGGCGGCTGTCCGACCGACCGTTTCCGGCCTACGGCCTTTGTTCACAGAAAGGTAGGATACTATGAAATTTGTAAAGCCATTCCGTACCGTTGCGGCTCTTTTTTTGGCCGTTGTCCTGATGCTCGGGACGTTAAGCGGCTGTCAGTCTGCAGAAACGCCCGAAAGCGGCGGCACGACCACCGGGACGAGCACCCCCACGACCACCACTGCACCTGCGCCGGTAAGCGTCAACCCGCTCACCGGTAAAAACGATATGAACGGCAGCACCTCCGACCGTCCCGTCGGCATCATGATCGCCAACAACGATTTTATTCAGGATGCCCAGGTCGGCATCGCCGACGCGGATATGTGGATGGAAGCGGAAACCGAAGCGGGCATCACCCGTATTATGGCGGTGTTCGCCAACTCTTCCCGCATCCCCTCCTCCATCGGCCCGATACGCAGCGCCCGCTCCCCGTTTGTCCATGTGGCGGAAGCGCTCGGCTTTGCCTATGTACACGCAGGCGGCAGTCTTCCCGCCCTGTCCAACATCTCCTCTGCCGACATTGCCGACATCAATCTCGACACGGGAGAAGGCGCCGACTATTCGTGGCGTGACGAGGAGTATTATCAATATCACGACTATGAATTCTGTCTGCGCACCGGCGGCAAAGAGATGACCGACTATATCGCCGACCACAATTACAGCACCGCGGCGGTGCGCTCCGTTCCGTGGACCTTCGGCGGGCAAACCGGCTCCAAGGCAACCACCGTGGACATTCGCATGTCCGACGCACAGCTCATTCAATTTGAATATAATGAAGAAAGCGGCCTGTATGACAAATACAACGGCTACGACGAGATCCGCCACTGCGACATCAACGGCACCCCCATCCAAACCGAAAACATCCTCGTGCTGTACACGGATAAGTTCTGGGAAACCGAGGAAACCATCGACTTTTATCTGCAAAGCGGCACCGGCTATGTGTTTTCGCAGGGCAAAACACGGCAGTTTGAATGGACGCGCAGCGGCGACGGCTTTATCATGACCGAGCAAAGCGGCGACAAGCTGGTGCTTTCCGAAGGCCGCGTGTATCTTTGCGTGGTCAGCTCGGAGTATGAGGGCTCTCTGTCGTACGGCGGTTCGGGGGATTGAACCCCCGCCGCAGGCAGCGCTTTTTTGCCGCAAATGCTTGACAAGGCGGCGCTTGTGGATTATGATAACATAAAAAGGCAACGCGGCTTTTTTCGCCGCACAACGGAGGATTTTTTGATGCAAGCACTCATTCCCGACAATCGATTTAGCGGCTTTTCGGGCTTTGGCTGTTTCGGTCAGGGCTTTTTCGGCTATGCGGTCGAGTATCAAAAGGAGCAATGAGTGACGCGTTCCGTTTTCCTCAAAAAGAAACGGTTTTTCCGAGCTTTCAGCGGCACTCAACTGTCATTGAGTGCCGCTTTTTATTTCCGCTTTCGGTAAAAACCGTGCAGAAAGGGTTTGAGCATAGATGATTATCGTATTAAAGCCTCATGTGGACGAACAGCAGATTGCGGAATTTTCCCGCTATTTCATACAGCACGGCGTGCGCGTCAACAAATGGGTGGGCGACCAGTCCACCGTTCTCGGTCTGCTCGGCGACACCACCGCGATTGATACCGATTATATTTTGGCGCAGGATATCGTCGAGCGCGTACAGCGCGTACAGGAACCGTATAAAAAGAGCAACCGCAAATTTCATCCCGATGACACCGTCATCGATCTCGGGCACGGCTGCCGCATCGGCGGCGGCTCGCTCGCACTGATCGCCGGACCGTGTTCGGTCGAATGTGAGCAGCAGATTCTTTCGCTCGCGCACAGCGTCAAGGATGCGGGTGCCGCCTTTTTGCGCGGCGGGGCTTTTAAGCCGCGCACCTCGCCCTATGCGTTTCAGGGGCTGCGCGCCGAAGGGCTGGAGCTGCTGCGGCACGCAAAGAGAGAAACCGGCCTGCCGATTGTGACCGAAATTATGTCCGCGGCGCATTTGGTGCTGTTTGAGGATGTGGATATCATTCAGGTCGGCGCGCGCAATATGCAGAACTTTGAGCTGCTCAAGGAGCTGGGTAAATGCGACAAGCCGATTTTGTTAAAGCGCGGACTGAGCAGCACCATCGAGGAATTGCTCATGAGCGCGGAATACATCATGGCGGGCGGCAACGAAAAGGTCATTCTCTGCGAGCGGGGAATCCGCACCTTTGAGACGATGACCCGCAACACCCTGGATATCTCCGCCGTGCCGCTCCTCAAAAAGCTGAGCCATCTCCCCGTGGTGGTCGATCCCAGCCACGCGGGCGGCATGAGCGAGCTGGTGCCCGCGCTGTCGATGGCGGCGGTCGCCGCAGGCGCGGACGGCCTCATCATCGAGGTGCACAACGACCCGCCGCACGCGCTCTCCGACGGCGCGCAGTCATTGACCCCCGCGCAGTTTGAAGAGCTTGCGGCACAGCTGAAAGAAATCGCGCCGGTATTCGGCAAAACGGTCTCTCCGTATCAAGACTAATCGACACGCCGGGAGAAATCTCCCCCGGTTACCGCGGAAAGGTGGGATATCCCCATGGAAAACAAGGAGGTTATCAAGGGCACTGTCGTCATCGTCGGACTGGGTCTGATGGGCGGCTCAATGGCGCTCGCGCTGCAGGAATCGACGCCGGTGCGCATTTTGGGCATTGACAACGACCCCGATGTGCTGATGCAGGCGCTGCGCCGCCGCGCCATCGACGATGTTTGCAATCCCGAATGGCTGGCGCAGGCGGATATCGTCATCCTCGCTCTGCCGCCCCGAGCCACCGTCAAGTGGGTGCGGGACAACGCCTCTCTTCTCAAAAAAGGAACGGTCGTCACCGACCTGTGCGGCGTCAAACGGTATATCACGGAAGCGTGTTCTCCCGTTTGCCGTCAAAACGGCCTGTGGTTTATCGGCGGGCACCCGATGGCCGGCAAGGAAAAAAGCGGCTTTGCCCACGCGGATGCGGCGCTGTTTGACGGTGCGTGCTATATCTTAACGCCCGACGAGGACACCCCGCAGGAAATTCTTGACCGGATGCATGAGCTGGTGCGCCGCATCGGCTGTGCGCGCCTGACCGTCACCACCCCCGAAGTGCACGACCGCATGATCGCGTTTACCAGTCAGCTCCCCCATGTGTTGGCCGGCTGCTATATGCAGTCGCCGTGCAGTGCGCGGCATGAGGGCTTTTCGGCGGGAAGCTACCGCGATGTATCGCGCGTCGCCTCGGTGGATGAAAACCTGTGGAAGGAGCTGTTTGCCGAAAACAGCGACATGCTGGAAAGCGAGGTCGAGCACCTGATCACCCACCTGGACGAATTCTTACGGGCGCTCAAGGAAAAGGACGAAGATCGCCTGTGTCATCTGCTCAAGGAAGGGCGGCTGTGCAAGCAGCGCGCCGACGAGCTTCCGCCCTCGGAAAAGCTGTGAGACAGCGCCGACCGAAAGCCGTAACCCGATTTTCTTCCGAAAGGACGCGAATTTCACCATGAGCAACCTCATCTGTATTCCCGTTTGCACACAGCGATCATACGATATTCTGCTCGGCCAAGGTCTGCTGCCCGAAGCGGGCAAATGGATCCGCGAGGTACACAAAGGGCGCCGTGCGCTGATCGTCAGCGACAGCCATGTCGCGCCGCTGTATGCCAAAACGGTTCGGGACAGTCTGTTGGCCGCTTCCTATGAGACGGTGTGTCTCTTCACCTTTGAAGCGGGCGAAACAAGCAAGCGTCTCGAAACGGTTTCGCATATATACAAAGCGCTCGCCGACAACCGGTTTGACCGTTCGGATCTCATCGTCGCCCTCGGCGGCGGCGTGACGGGCGATATGGCGGGCTTTGCCGCCGCCACCTGGATGCGCGGGATTCCCTTTGTCCAAATCCCGACCTCGCTGTTGGCGCAGGTGGATTCCTCTATCGGCGGCAAAACAGGCGTCGACATCCCACAGGGAAAAAATCTGGTGGGCGCTTTTTGGCAGCCGATTCGCGTGATCGCCGATATCGACACCCTTTCGACACTCCCGCAGGAATATGTCATCGACGGCATGGGAGAGGTGATCAAATCCGCGTGCATCCGCGACGGCGACCTGTTCACCCTGCTCGAAAAAGAGGACGGCTTTTCTCCCGCCCTGCTGACCGAGATCGTGCGCCGCTGCATGATCATCAAACGGACCGTCGTTGAAAACGACGAGCGGGAAAGCGGAGAGCGGCGTCTGCTCAACTTCGGCCACACGCTCGGCCATGCGCTGGAAAAGCACCTGCATTACGAGGGCATCAGTCACGGCTGTGCCGTCGCCGTCGGGATGGCGGCGATCACCGCCGCGTCCGAGCAGGCGGGGCTCACCGAAGCGGGGACGACCGCGCGGCTGTGCCGATTGCTTGAAAAATTCCGCTTGCCGCAGGCAAGCGATGTACCGCTGTCCGACTATGTCAGCGGCATATGCCTCGACAAAAAATGTGTCGGAGGCGAGATTGATCTCGTGCTGCTTTCCCGCATCGGCGACGCGTTTTGCAAGCGCATAAAGGTGGCAGAGCTGAACGATTTTTTGAAAATAAACGGCTGACGCTTCCCGACCGAGCAGGAACGGTTTGCCTTTTGATTTTTTCGATTTTGATGAAGGGGGTTCTGTTTTCATGTCAACGGTTCGCATCCCCCCCGCTGCGGCGGGCGGTCAGCTGGCCGCGCCGCCCTCAAAATCGGCGGCGCACCGCCTGTTGATAGCGGCGGCGCTTGGCGGCAGCAGCCGCGTGCACGGCATTTTGCCGTCACAGGATATGCAGGCGACGCTCCGCTGTCTCTCGGCGCTCGGCGCGCAGTTTGAGCAAACGGGCGATACCGTTCTGTTTTCAGGCGGTGTGCATGCGCATACGCCCGTCTCTGCGGTCACGGCGGACTGCGGGGAAAGCGGTTCGACGCTCCGCTTCTTTGTGCCCCTGTTCGCGGCACTCGGACAGCCGGTCACCCTGATCGGCAGCGGGCGGCTGCCGCAGCGGCCGCTGACGGTGTACGAGCAATGTCTGCCCCAAAACGGCGTGACCCTGTCCCGCCCCCCGATGGAGGGCGGCGTGCTGTCGGTCAGCGGAAAGCTGCGCGGGGGGCGCTTTGAGGTGGCGGGCGATATTTCCAGCCAGTTTATCACCGGGCTGCTGTTTGCCCTGCCGCTTTGCAAGGAGGACAGCCGCCTGATTCTCACCTCCCCGCTGCAATCGAAAGGCTATGTTCAAATGACGCTGGAGGCGCTCGGCACGGCGGGTATCCGCATTGTCGAGACCGCCGACGGCTACGATATTGCGGGCGGACAGGTCTACCGCCCCTTTGATCTGACAGCGGAGGGAGACTGGTCACAGGCCGCCTTTTTGCTTGCCGCCGGTGCCATCGGCGGACAGGTCGCGGTGTCGGGGCTTCGCTCGGACAGCGCACAGGGGGATAAACGCATCGTGTCTCTTCTCCGACAATTCGGCGCAGACATCACCGAGAAAGACGGCCTTGTTTGCTGCCGCCGCGCCCCACTGCGGGGCATCGAAGCCGATGTGTCGGATATTCCCGATCTGGTGCCTGTTTTGTCGGTCGTCGCGGCGACGGCGACGGGAACAACCCGCCTTTACAACGCCTCGCGCCTGCGTCTTAAAGAAAGCGACCGTTTGACAAGCACCGCCTCGCTTTTGCGTACACTCGGCGTTCGCGTCGAAGAAACGGCGGATGAACTGCATATTTTCGGCGGCGCGCTGCACGGCGGCACGGTGGACGGCTTTAACGACCACCGCATCGTGATGAGCGCCGCTGTCGCGGCATTTGCCGCCGACGGCGAAATAACCGTCACCGACGCCAACAGCATTTGCAAAAGCTGGCCGTCGTTTTTTGAAGACTATCAACGGATAGGGGGACAATCGCATGAGCTCTGAAATCGGCCGCCGCATCAAGCTGTCTGTATTCGGCGAAAGCCACGGCGAAATGATCGGCTGCACACTGCATGATCTGCCGGCGGGCGAAGCTGTTGATATGGAGCAGGTGCTGCTGCAAATGGCGCGCCGCGCGCCCGGCAACGACCCCACCGCCACCTCCCGCAAAGAAGCGGATCAGCCTCGCATCGTTTCCGGCTTTTTAAACGGACACACGACCGGTGCGCCGCTGACCGCCGTGATCGTCAATGAAAACACCCGCAGCGGCGATTATACGGCTCATATGACCGTCCCGCGCCCGGGACACGCGGACTATACGGGTGCCGTGCGCTACCGAAACGCCAATGATGTGCGCGGCGGCGGGCATTTCAGCGGTCGTCTGACCGCTCCCATCGTCTTCGCCGGCTCTGTCTGCCGTCAGATTTTGGCGCGGCGCGGCGTGACGATCGGCGCCCATATTTTGGAGATCGCGGGCATACGCGACCGCGCGTTTGACCCCGTTCATGTCACCGCCTCCCAGCTTGAGCGGCTGAGCGCCGACACCTTTTCTCTGCTGGACAACCGTGTGGAAAGCGCCATGCGCGCCGAGGTGGAGCGCGCCCGCCTGCAGGCGGACAGCGTCGGCGGTATCATTGAGCTGGCGGTTGTCGGCCTTCCCGCAGGGCTCGGCTCGCCGATGTTCGGCGGCGTGGAAAATGTGCTTTCTTCGGTGCTTTTCGGCATTCCCGCCGTCAAAGGCCTGGAATTCGGAGACGGCTTCCAATTGGCAGGCAGACGTGGCTCGACTGCCAACGACAGCCAACAGTACGATGAAAACGGCAATCTGTATTTTCTGTCCAACCACAACGGCGGCATTCTCGGCGGCATCACCGACGGCGCGCCGCTGATTGTGCGGGCGGTCATCAAGCCGACCCCCTCTATCGGGCAGATGCAGCCGAGTATCGATCTGCAGACGGGGCAAAACACCTGCACGGTTATCAAAGGGCGGCATGACCCGTGCATCGTCCCGCGCGCCGTGCCGGTGCTGGAAGCGGCTGCCGCCTTCGCCCTGCTGGATTTATGGGAAACCGAGATGTGAGCAGGCCGCTGTCCCTTTTTACCCCCATTTTGGCAACGGCCTTTAAAGGAGATTTGACAAGTATGGAGCTTTCGGATATCCGCCGCGAAATCGACCGTATCGACGGCGAACTGGTTCCGCTGCTGTGCGAACGGCTGAATTGTTCGGAAAAGGTCGCCGCCTATAAGCGCGCGCACGGGCTGCCCGTTTTAAACGAGCGGCGCGAGCAGGAGGTGCTTGACAGCGTCGCCGCCAAGAGCGACGCCCTTGACCCCCAAAAACACGGGTACGGGCGCGCCAATTCGCTCGTCTATTCCTCCATCATGGAGGTGTCCCGCGGGCTGCAGCACCGCGAGATGGACGCGGGTGCGGCGCTGCGCGAGCAGCTCGCGGGAGCCGCCCATTCGCTGCTGCCTCCCGATAAGGCGCGCATTGTCTGCCAGGGCGCGCGGGGCGCCTATTCCCACGAAGCGGCAAAGGTGCTGTTTCCCGGTGACAACGACCCGCAGTTTGTGGCGCGCTGGGAGGATGTGGTGAGCGCCGTCAAAAACGGCGAAGCGGATTACGGCCTTTTGCCGGTGGAAAACTCGTCCGCCGGATCGGTGCACGAGGTATATGACCTCATCATCGCCAACCGCTGTCACATTGCCGCGGCGGTGGAGCTGCCGGTGCGGCAGTGCCTTTTGACCGTTCCGGGCGCGAAGCTCGGCGACATCAAAAAGGTCATTTCCCATCCGCAGGCGCTGGCACAGTGCCGCGACTATATTCGCCGCCACAATTTTGAAGAACAAAACTACGGCAATACCGCCACGGCGGCGGCCTTTGTCGCACAGCTCGGCGACCCGTCGGTGGCGGCCATCGGTTCACAGCACGCGGCCGCTGTTTACGGCCTGACGGTTGCACAAAAGAGCATCCAGACGGTGGAGGGAAATTGCACCCGCTTTGTCGCGATTTCTCAGCGGCTGTGTATGCCCGAAAACGCCGACCGCATCACGCTTTTATTCCGTCTGCCGCATGTGACCGGCTCGCTTTACCACACACTGGCCCGTTTTGCCCTGGAGGGGCTGAACCTCACCAAGCTTGAGAGCCGCCCCGTGCAAAGCGGCACCTTTGAATATGCGTTTTATCTCGACTTTGAAGGCAATCTGCAAAACGACGGCACCATATCGCTTTTGTGCGCTTTGAGCGAGGAGCTGCCGCAGTTTACGCTTTTGGGAAATTATTTGGAGATCAGACCGTAACATACCACCACCGAGCGCCCCGCAAAGCCGCCGAAAAAACGGCAGACCGATCGGCGCGCAAATTTTTCACAAACAGGAGGATAACAACATGAAATTCTGCTCATTCTGCGGCAATCAGCTGGAGGACAACGCCCGCTTTTGCACCGCCTGCGGCCAAGCCTGCGCTCCCGCGCAGCAGCCGTCGCAAACGCCGCCCGAAACGGCCGAACAGCCGTATAACAACCCCGCCGGGCAAGCGTATAACCCTGCCGGGCAGCAGCAAGGCGCGCCGAGTGTCGGACAAAGCGTGTCAGATGCGTTTCACAAATTCAACGACACCGACGACACAACCGCTTCGTTTGACCCGAACGATATCCAACAAAACAAGGTGCTCGCGGTGCTGTCCTATTTCGGAATCCTGTGCCTTATTCCCCTGTTGGCGGGCAAAAATTCCCCGTTTGCGCGCTTTCATGCCGGGCAGGGACTGACGCTTTTTCTCATCGATATCGCTTACGGTATTCTGAGCGCGCTGCTCGGTCTCATCAAGGTTCCTTCGGTGACCTACCTTTTCGGCATCCCCTATCAGACCTATGCCACGCCGTGGTTTGTTTCTCTGATTATCTTCCTCGTCGGTATCCCGCTTTTGGTGCTTGCGATTCTCGGCATTGTCAACGCCGCCACCGGCAAGGCAAAGGAGCTGCCGCTCATCGGAAAAATACGGCTTTTCCGATAAAAAGCCTGTCAATTGATCCGACCGACGCGGCTTGCCGCATCTGACAAACGGATTTTTTCGATGAGCGCTCGAACAAGGCGCCTTATGTTTTACTTTTTCGTTTCGGCGGCAGGCGGTGCTCCCAAAAAAGCACCGCCTGCTTTTTTCACCTTTTTCCGCCGCCGAAAAAGCCTGTTGTACCAGCGCCTCCCCTGTGTAATGGGGAGAGAGTGGTTGACTCCAAAGCCTCCCTTTTGTCAGAGAGGGCCTAAAAACAAGCCTCCCTCGTCAGAGGGGCAAAAAACAGCGCACCACGAGCCTCCCTCTGATGAGGGAAGAGGGAGAGAAAAGAAAGTGGATTTTTACCTGTTCCCGATCAGTACAAAACAATTTTATTCTCTCCCTCAGTCACCTTCGGTGACAGCTCCCTCGTCAGAGGGAGCCAAGGAACAGTCCTACACCAAAGCCCCTTCCCCTCATCAGAGGGAGCCAAGGGATTTGCAGCCTATCAATGCCTTTCCCCTGTTGTAATGGAGAGGGAAAAGATTGCTTTTTTGACAGACTGGGCAGACGGTGTTACAAAAACACCGCCTGCTTTTTCCGCCGCCGAAAAAGCCGCGGCAAGAGGGGCGTTTTTGGCTTGACAAATTCATTTTGCCGCCGTACAATTGACACGATTATTCACCCCTATTCCATATGCAAAGGAACCGTTTGTCATGCTTCGCAAATTCTTTTCTTATTACAAACCGTATATCGGGTTGTTTGCGCTCGACATGAGCTGTACCTTTCTGATCGCCGCTGTCGAGCTGATTTTCCCGATCGCCTCGCGCTATGCGATCAACACACTGCTGCCCGAAAACGCGTACACGCTCTTTTTCACGCTGATGGGCGGACTGCTGCTCGCGTACATCCTGCGCGCGGTACTGCAATATATCGTCAGCTATTGGGGTCATTCCATGGGCGTTTACATGGAGACCGATATGAAGAGCGAGCTGTTCTCCCATCTGCAAAAGCTGCCCTTCAGCTTTTATGACAAAAACCGCACGGGACAGTTGATGGCGCGCATCACCACCGACCTGTTCGAGGTGGTGGAGCTGGCGCATCACGGCCCAGAGGATTTGTTTCTCTCGTTTGTCGAGCTGGTCGGCTCGCTCGTCATTTTGTTCTGCATTCAGTGGCAGCTTGCACTGCTGCTGATTGCCCTGACGCCGCTTGTGCTGCTGTTTGCCGTTTGGCGGCGCAAAAAAATGGCGGGCGCATCCCGCGCGGTCAAAGAAAAAATCGGCCTGATCAACAGCGATATCGAATCGAGCATTTCCGGCGCACGGGTCGCCAAAGCGTTTACCAACGAGGATTTTGAGGCGAAAAAATTTCAGCGCAGCAACCGGCGTTACAAAGAAGCGCGGCAGGGCTTTTACCGCGAAATGAGCCTTTTCTTCTCCGGTATGGAATTTTTCGGCGCGCTTTTTCAGGTGGCGGTCATCGCGCTCGGCGGCTGGCTGATTATGCGCGACGGGATGCAGCTTGTCGATCTGCTGACCTTTTCCCTGTATGTGAGCACCTTTCTCGCCCCCATCCGCCGTCTCTCCAATTTTGCGGAACAGTATTCCGTCGGCATGGCGGGCTTTAAGCGCTTTTGCGAGCTGATGGCGATTCAGCCGGAGATCGCCGACCGACCGCACGCCAAAGTCCTCTCCGATGTGCGCGGCGAAGTGAACTATCAGAATGTGTCCTTTTCGTATAATGAGGGAAGCGAGGTGCTTTGCGGCATCAATCTGACGCTTCCCGCAGGCAAAACCTTAGCGCTTGTCGGACCGTCCGGCGGCGGAAAAACGACCCTTTGTCACCTGCTGCCCCGCTTTTATGAAATCAGCGAGGGCAACATCACCATCGACGGCACCGACATTCGGGATGTGACCCTGCGCTCCTTGCGGCAGACGGTCGGCATTGTACAGCAGGAGGTGCTCCTGTTTGCCGATACCGTCCGCGAAAACATCCGTTACGGGCGTTTGGACGCCACCGACGAGGAGGTCGAACAGGCCGCCCGTTTGGCGGAAATCCACGACGACATCCAAGCGATGCCGGACGGCTATGACACCTTTGTCGGGGAGCGCGGGCTTCGCCTTTCGGGGGGACAAAAGCAGCGCATCTCCATTGCGCGGATTTTCCTCAAAAATCCCGCCGTGCTCATTTTGGACGAAGCCACTTCGGCGCTCGATACCGTCACGGAAGCCAAAATTCAGGCGAGCTTTGAGCGCCTGCAAAAGGGCCGCACCACGCTGGTCATCGCGCACCGTCTCTCCACCATCCGCCACGCGGACAGCATCGTTTATATCGATCACGACGGCATCCGCGAGCAGGGCACGCACGAAGAGCTGCTCAAAAAAGGCGGCGCCTATGCCGCTTTATGCCATGCCATGAAAGAATAATTCCCCCTTCCACATCAATACCGCTGCGGCAAAAGGGCACAAATCAGGCCCTTTTGCCGCAGCGTTTGTTTTATGCCACTCGGCCTATAGCAGCTTGTCAAAAAAACGCACTGTCAAACGACCGACCGACTTTTTTAACGCTCCCGACAACCCCAAAAAGGGGCAAGGGAGCCAAAGGAATTTGCGGCATGCCAATGCCTCCCCTGTGTAAGGGGAGGTGGCACGGCGTCAAGCCGTGACGGTGGGGTTGTGACGGCTCTATCGCCGCAAAATGGCGCAAAGAAAACAATCCCTCTCTCCCTATTACACAAGGGAGCCAAGGGATTTGCGGTATACCAACGCCTCCCCCTGTGTAATGGAGAGGGGAAAGATTTTTTTGACACTCTCATATATTCCACTCGACCTATATATGCCGTTGGCATATAGAAAAATACGGGAAAACAGGCGAAAACAGGTTGTTTTCCGTCTGCCTGTGCTATATAATAGAGGAAGTCCTGTCGAAGGCCGTCAAAAATACGGATAAAAAAGGAGCTGTCCGAAACCAGTGGATGCTTTTATGTGGGTCATTGTGATCACCGCCGTCGCCGGGATCGGCGGAACGGGGATCGGCGGATTGGTCGGCGCGATATTCAGCCGCAACTCGGAAAAAATCGTCAGTCTGCTTTTGAGCTTTGCGGGGGGCGTTATGCTGGGTGTCGTTTGTCTTGATCTGCTGCTCAATGCAGTGGAACAAATCGGCGGCTCGATGCCCGGCCTGCTTTTGATTCTCGCCGCGGTGCTCGCCGGCTACGGCATTATTTATCTGCTCAATTACCTCATCGACATTTCCACCAACCCCGAGGTGCCGCATATCGACCGAAACCATCCCAAAACCGCCGATCAGCTTTCCGAACTCATTCACAGCGATCATTATGAGGAACATAAAAAGAATAAGGCCAAAACCGGTTTATTTGTCGGCGGACTGATCATGGCCTGTGCGATTGCGCTGCACAACCTGCCGGAGGGCATGGTGATCGGCTCCTCCTATGCGCAGGCGCACGCGTCCGGCGCCGCCTCGTTGGCGCTGGCCATCGTCATCGGCCTGCATAATATCCCCGAAGGAATGTCCGTCGCGGTACCGCTCATCGCAGGCGGCATGAAAAAGGGCAAAGCGATCGTTTTAACAGCCGCCACCGGCATCCCGACCGTTCTCGGCGCGATGCTCGGATACTATCTCGGAACACTCGGTCCGATGAGTATGGCGCTCTCCCTGAGCTTTGCCAGCGGCGCGATGCTGTATGTTGTATTCGGAGAGCTGCTGCCGGAAGCAATCCTGATGTGGAAATCCAAAGGGCCCGCATTCGCGACGCTGATCGGACTGCTCACGGGGATTTTTATTATTTTTGCCTGATACCGCTTGTGCTTGCCGTGACAAAACGGCCGTATATATAAGCGCATTTGTGCGGCAACGCCCTATTGCGACAATACGAAACGCCTCGGGATATCCTCTCCGATCGGAGAATATCCCGAGGCGTTTTCCTATCACACGGCACAAGCGCCGTTTTGCATCCGTTTGTCCCGCCCGTTTTCGTTATTCCGCGTGCGCAAACTCCTCAAACACGATCGGCGCGCGGTCAAAATAGGTACGATTGAGCGAATAGAAAATGGTGCGTCCTTCGTTGCGGGTGAGCAGCATGCCCGCTTGCAGCAGCATTTCCAAATGATAGTGCGTGGCGGTCATGGACAGCTTCAGACGGGTGAGAAGCTGCTGCGCCGTGATCTCTTTTTCAACCAACAGCATCCGCAAAATCTGAACGCGCTTTTCCTCGCTGAGCGCTTTTCCCATCTTGATGATATCCGGCTTGATCGACTGTCCGATCAGAATCTTCATGCGCGCGACATAGTCATAGCCGAGCAGCAGAAGCCGGGCGTCGTCCTGAATCAGACGAATGGCATTTTTATCGATCAGCATCCCGCTCACAATCGTGTTCACCGGGGGGTCATTCTCCTTGAGGGCATATCTCTGCGAGATAAATTCCTTGATAAATGCCCTGTCGGCCGATTCGATTGCCTGCTGCACAAAATCGGCGCGCTCGTCATACACCTGCTGCAGCTTCGGCTCGCGCTTTCTGAGCGAATCAAAGAGAAGCGCATAATACGGTTCGGGATACAAAACGGCGGACAACAAATGGTATTTCACCGCCTCATCCAGCCTCAGCGAACGGATGCGGTCGGTCAGCTCCTCAACCGTCAGCTCACTCTCTGCGCATTCGGGCAGATAAAAGCGCAGCAGCTCCTCCTTCATCACGGCGCTGTTCGGCAGGCGCACCTGCAAGCCGTCAATGGAATAATCCCCCTGCTGCACCGCTCTGCGAAACAGACAGGTGAATGCAAACGACTGCTTTCCGGCAATGGAAAAGAACACGCAAAGCTCCGGCGCCGCATCATCAAAGCGCGCCCGACAATCGCTGAAATATTTCATATCCGCCGAACGCTTTTTGGGGTTGATAAAATTCTCAAAGCCGTCCTCGTTCTCTTTCATGAAATCCAGGCAAAAGGTGAAGAACAGGTCAACTAAAAACCCGGGCTTCTGGTCATATTTCATTATCATCGCATTTGTCTCCTTCCGTTTTAAAGGTCTGTTTTTTCGCGTCCGCTCATTTTTTCGGGCGGGCGTTTATTCCGTTTTTTCGGTGTCTGAAGCGTTCTCAGACGCTTTTTCCTGTTCCGCATTCGAATCGTTTAAGGCCGCTTGTGCGCCGTCTGTTTCGACACCGGGCGCGGGGGTTACGGGCGCGGCCGCTTTGGATTTCGGCTTATACAGCACCGCAACCAGCACGACAGCAACCACGGCCGCCACGGCAACACCGCCGAGGATACACCACCAAACAATCATATGATTGGCTCTCCATGTCTCCAACTCGGTATACGCCGCCGTCAGGGTGGCAATGCTGCTCTCCCCGTTTTGCTGATAGGTCTGCCATTCCGTTTGAGCGATCAGGCGCACCTTCTCGCCGCACGATGCGGTCTGCTCAAGCAGTGTTTCCATCTGCTGCGGCTCAACGAACGCACTGTCATAATCGGCGGGAAGCACGGTTTCCCTCAAAAAGGCGATCAAGGTCTCTGCGGCAGCCTCATGCTGCTCCAAATCGGGATGACCTGCGCCGCCGCTTGTGCCCTTGGGAAGCTCACAGAAATAATATCCCGCGTCCGCTCCGCCGAGCGTCTCGACCGCTTCGGTCAGCCCTGTTTTAAAAAAGGTACCCATCATGCCGGTCACCCACACGATTTTGGCATTCGGGTTTTTCTCCCGCACCAGCTCCATCAGTTCCGTCGCGCCCTTTTGGAATTTGGAGGCGGTAAGGCCCTTGCGCGTCGCAACCGTGCCGTCGTTGGTGCCGAGATTGATGACCACAATATCCGCCTGCCGCTCAAAGGGCCACAGCGCCGTATCCTTGCTGTTGTGATGATACGCGGTGTACGGATACATATCCTTCAAATTGGTCGTGCCCGCATTCCATCCGCACACCGCGCCGTAGCCGCTTGTGCAGCACGCCTGAAAATCCATTCCGAGTGCGGCGGCGGCTTTCCACGCATAGGTCTGCGTGCCGTCCATCGTGACCGGGTCGTCCGCCACCATATTGCTCGGGGGCGTCCCCAAAATGCCGGCTCCCGCCGTAATGGAATCTCCGACAAACTCGATGAGCATCGGCGCCTCGGGGACGGGCAGCAGCGCGCCGTTTATCTTCAGCGTTTCAAACACGCAGGTCGCGTTGACCTCCTCTGTCTGGCGGTACACCTCGATGCGGTGCATGCCCTCTTCGAGATCCGACGCCAGCGTGACGGTGCTTTGGCGGGGCGTGCTGACCTTGTTGTCCACACACACGCGCTCGCGTACGCCGTCCACCAAAACCGTGAGATACTGCCGCGTCGTATACATATTTTTCGCGGTCAGCGTCAGTTTCACATCCCCGCTGCAGTTGCTGTAAAACGCAATGCCCGCGCCGGTCGTATGAACGGCGAGTCCCTGTTCGTTTTGCTCACAGCGCCCCTGTATTTTGATACATTCGGTAACCGCCGGATCCGAAAACGCATAGCTGTTTTCCCCTTCGGCTGACTGCGCCGTCGCCGCCGGCACCGCCGACAGCAGCAACAGCACGGTCAAAAGCAGCGCCGCCGCTTGTCTGAGCGGCATGAATGTCTGTCTTTGCTTTTTCATTTCAACTGCTCCTCTCCTGAAACTCTGCGGATACCGTCGAAGGCCAAACAAGCGGCCCTCCGCGCCTATCCTGTGTGTGTTATGGCAAAACCCGTCCTGCTTTTTCAGGAGGGCTTTCGTCCGATAAACAAGGTCCCAAAAAAAACCGCCGCCGCGCACAAAACGATCATCGGTCCTGTGGCGACCGCATTGAAATACGACAAAATCAGTCCGAGCACCCCTGCAAACACGCCGAAAATCAGCGACAGCACATGATAGCTGCGCATGGAATGCGCCACATTGCGCGCCGCCGCGGCGGGCAAAATGAGCATGGCGTTGATAATCAGCAGGCCGACCCAGCGAATCGCCAGCATCACCACCACGGCGATCGCCGCCACCAGCAGGCGGTCATACAGTCCCGTGCGTATGCCGTGACTGCGGGCGAGCGTCGGGCTGATGCTGACCGCCAAAAAACGGTTGAAGCAAAGCAGCCACAAAAGGACCACCGCCGCCAGCGCAACCGCCAGCCATATGAGCTGCTGCGCGGAAATGTTCAGAATATCGCCGATGAGCAGCGCCTGATAATTCTGGAAATTGCCGCTGCGGGACAGCAGCACCAGACCGAGCGCCACCCCGCAGGAGGAAAACACGCCGATCACGGTGTCGGTGGAGCTGAGACCGGAATGCCTGATCCGATTCATCAGCAGCGCAAACACGACGGCAAACAAAATCATGACCGGCTGATAATCGGACAGCCCAAGCAGCACGCCGATGCCGACCCCCGTCAGCGCGGAATGTCCGAGCGCATCGGAAAAGAACGACATCCCGTTGTTGACGATCATCGTGCCGAGCACGGAAAACAGCGGCATGATCAGCAGCACCGCAAACAGCGCCGTGCGCATGAAATCATACTGCCAAAACGATGTCAGTATCTCCATCAGCGCGCCTCCCTTCCCGCCTGCGGCGAGGAAGCCGACGCGTGTGCCGGAAAGACCGCCGCAAACGCCGGCGTTGAAAACACCGACTCCGGTGTGCCCGACGCCGCTACCCGACCGTTTTCCAATAATACCGCCCGGTCGGCATGTTGACGCACAAACGGCAGGTCATGCGAAATGAGCAGTACCAGCATATCCTCCGACCGCAGTCGGTCGATCATTTCATAAAAAACCTCCAGCCCCTCGCTGTCCACTCCGGAAACGGGTTCATCCATCAGCAGCAGGTCGGGCTTTTGCAGCGTCGCGAGCGCCAGCAGCACGCGCTGCCGCTCACCGCCCGAGAGTCCCCCGATGCGCGCATGCAGCAGCGATCCCGCACCGAACCGCTCAAGATGCTCCCGCAGCGCGGCGACCGTCCTCTTGCGGCGGGGCAGAAACACCGGCAAACGGGAGGTATATGATAAAATCAAATCCTGCACCGTCGTGGGCGAGCCCGCATCGAGGGACAGCGTCTGCGGCACATATCCGCAGCGCGGCATCTGCGGCGCGGGCGCGCCGTCATGTCCGCTGAAGGTGATGCTGCCGGTATAGGGCAGCTCGCCCACAATCGCCCGCATGAGGGTGGATTTTCCCGCGCCGTTGCGGCCGATCAGGGCAGTCAGCTCGCCGCAGTGCGCATGAAGGCTGACGCGGTCAACGACCGTTTTGCCGCCGCGCTTGACCGATAAATCTTCAATTTGCAGGCAATGCAGCCCGCAGGAGCCGTGCTTTTGCAGCTTACTCATGCCGCCGCCTCCTTCCACGCATCACACAGTGCGGTCATCGCCTTGATCCAACGCGTTTTATCCGCCTCGCCGGATACGCAGATATCCACCGACACCGCGCAACTGTTTTCGGGAATCGTCTGCAAATACGCATACTGTGCCGTTTCATACTGCGAATCATATAAAAACAGTGCATCGGCCATCCCGCGCAGCGCCTTTTCGGCTTTTGACAAATCGGCAGCCGACGCGCCGCTTTCCTCCCCGATGCCGAGCGACGCGACAACGGGAAGAGAAAAATCCTTTGCTAAATACGCGAGAGAATCGTGAAATACCACCACGCCCGTGTCCGAAAGGCTTTCGGCGGCGCTCGTCAGCTGTGCCGTGACGGCGTCGATCTGTTCAAGATAGCTCGCCGCATTTTCGGCATAGCGGGCGGCATGGTCGGGATCGGCGGCAGACAGTCCGTCGCGCAGCGTTTCAATCTGCCGACGGTACCGCACGGGTGACACCCACAGATGACTGTTGACCGCAAGTTCCTCTCCCTCATGCTCCTCGTCGTGTTCCTCATTTTCATGTGTATGTACATGGCCGCTCTCCAGCAGCTCCTGTCCGTCGGACAGATCAATGACGGGCAGCGTCGGATACAGCGCGAGCGCGGCATCTAAAAACGGTTCGGCGCCCGCGCCGTTTTGAATCAGAATGTCCGCGCTGTCCAGCACCGTCCGATCGGCGGGAGACATCTGATAATCATGCAGACACCCCGCCTGACTGCTCACAAGATTGACGACCTCCACACCCTCTATGCCGTCCGCCACATTGAGCGCGGCGATATACACGGGATAAAAGCTCGTCACGATGCGCACCTCCTGTGCCTGCGGCCGCTCAACCGCTGTCACGCAGGTGAGCCCCGCAGACAGCAGCGTGATTGCCGCCAAAAGAAGCGCGACTTTTGTGTAAACCGATTTGATCATTCTCTGCCCTGCGTCTCCTTTTTCTATATAAACGCTCCCGCTGTGTATGCGAAAGTCAAAAGGGATATCTCTCTGTGCAAAATGCGGCTGAATGAGAGCGCTTTAACCGTTTTGCAACCGCTCCCCGGGCACGCCCCCCGCGAGAGACACCCGCACCATATCCAGCGCATGGGACGCGGCAACGGTGCGGATATACGCACGGTCGCCCCGGTGGTGTCCGAGATGCAGTGTGCGCACATAGGTGTTTTCTCCGTCACAAAGGGCGGTATATACCAGCCCGACCTCTTTTCCCTCACAGGGCTGCGGCCCCGCCGAGCCGGTCACCGACACGCCGTAATCCGCACGGCCGCGTGCCCGCACGCCGCGCGCCATCTCCGCCGCGGTAAAAGCGCTGACCGTCCCCGTCTGCGCGATGGTCTGCGGCGAAACGCCGAGCAGCGCCTCTTTGATGTCGGCGCTGTAGGCGCAGACCCCGCAGGAAAACACCGCCGACGCACCGGGCACACAGGTGATGCGCTGGGAAACAAGCCCGCCCGTACACGATTCCGCCGTCGCGACCGTTTTGCCGGCGGCGGCAAGCCCTGTGACCACGGCTTGTTCCAAGGTGTCCACATCGACGCCGTAAACCGCGTCACCGAGCAGCGTACACAGCTTCTCCGTCACCGGCGCGCACAGCGCGTGCGCCGATTCGGCGTCTTTTGCCCTCGCCGTGATGCGAAAATACATTTCGCCGTCTTTCGCATACGGCGCGACCGTGGGATTGTCCGCGCCGAGCAGCTCGACCGCCTTTTGCGCCGCCGCCGACTCCCCCATGCCGAACACATGCACCTTGTGGGAAACGAGCACCCCGTCCGTCAGCGCGTCAAGATAAGGAGCTGCGCTTTGTTCAAACATGGGAACCAGCTCCCGCGGCGGTCCGGGGAACAAAAGTATATATTTTCCGTCTTTTTCCATCGCACAGCCGGGCGCCGTTCCGTTGTCGTTCGGAAAAACGGTGCCGCCCTGCGGCAGCATCGCCTGCTTGCGGTTGTTTTCACTCATGCTGCGTCCCGTGCGGGCAAAATACGCGGTCATACGCCGCAGGCTGTCCTCGTGCAGCACAAGCGGCACGCCGAGCACCTCGCAGGCGATCTCCTTTGTCAGGTCGTCCGGAGTCGGCCCCAATCCGCCGCACAGCAGCACCACCTGCGCACGCGAAAGCGCCAAGCTCAGCGCGTCCCGCAGGCGCCTCGGATTGTCGCCCACCGTCTGACGAAAGCAAAGCGTTATCCCGCGCACGGCAAGCTGCTGCGACAGATAGCGGCTGTTGGTGTCCAGCACATCTCCGAGCAGCAATTCCGTTCCGACTGCAATGATCTCCGCCTTCATATCCGTTCCTCCTGCCGCCCCGCACCGCTCCTTACCGGGAAAACAGCGCCGAGCCTGCCTGCCGGGCAACGGTTGCCTGCCGGGCAATGTTGCCTCCCGGGCAATGTGGTTGCCTCCCGGGCAATGTGGTTGCCTCCCGGGCATGATCCATCCGTGTGTACCTTGAAAAAACAGCACGCAAAACCGCGCTGTTCTTTTGTCTGTGAAAACACCAATCAAAATATGAATTAAAAGAATTATCTATAAATTTAATATATCATAATATTATCATAAATAATCAAAAAATAAATTTACAAAAAAAGACGCTTTGTTTGCACAATCCGTCTTTTTAAAGCCGCTTTCTCTTTTTCGGTCTCCATCTCCCTTATATATTCCGTTTTGCCGCAATTTCAAAGTGCAAAAACGGCTGTATATGCAAGCGCTGCCGGATGGCGGAGAAAGCGGACAGACAGGCGCTTCTCTTTTTTGTCCGCACACATCCGCTCAAGGCACGGCGCCGCAGAAAAAACGCCCGACAGCCTTTTTTCGGCAGTCGGGCGCCTCTCAAAAGCATCTGAACAGCGCCGGCATTATCCCTTCACCGCGACCTTTTGTTTATAGAGGTGTTTGAGCATCAAAACAGCAAAAACAGCCGTGACCGTCTCCGCGATGGGAAAGGTCAGCCACACCGTCCATGTGCTTTCAAGGGCATAGCCGATTGCCGCCGAAAACGCCCACGCCACGGGCAGCACAAACAAAAATTGACGGCACACCGAAATGACCAGCGACTGAACGCCGCCCTCCATCGCCTGAAAAATCCCCTGTGCGGCAATGTTGATTCCCGCACACAGAAAGCTCAGAGAAATGATGCGCATGGCGCTGACACACAGCTCCTGTGTCTGACCGGACAGACCGAACACGCCGGTGAGCGGCTCGGCAAACAGCTCCAGCACGACAAGGCCGACGAGCATGATCCCTACGGTGTAGAGAAGGCCGAAGCGGATGCCGTCTTTGATCCTTTCGGTGCTGTTCCTGCCGTAATTGAAGGAGACGATCGGGGTGATGGCGTCGCGCAGTCCGAACGCCGCAAACAATACAAACTGCTGAATTTTATAATACAGCCCATACGCCGTGACCGCGCTCTCATCAATCTGTCCCAAAATAATGTTCAGCCCGTAGGTCATGACCGACATCAACGCCTGCGCGATGATCGCGGGCAGGCCGATGGTATAGATTTGCTTGATCACACGCCCGCGCGGACGCACATATCTCCAGCCGTTTTGAATCTCCTTGTTGACCGTCAAATGAAAAATCAACGCAAGCACCAGCGAGACGATTTGTCCGATCACCGTGGCATAGGCGGCGCCCGCCGCGCCGAGGGCCGGGCAGCCGCACAGTCCGTAGATCAAAATCGGGTCGAGAACGATGTTGGTGACGGCGCCCGCAATCTGTGCGATGGTGGAAAAAAGCGACCGCCCCGTCGCCTGCAGCAGCTTTTCATACACGGAGAAAAAGGCAATGCCGAACGACACAACGCAGCAAACGGACAAATAGGTGCAGGCGGTTTTTGCAATCTGCAAGTTGCCCGTCTGAGAAGCGATGTAGGATGGGACCCCGAACAGACCGAACAGCAAAAACGCGATATAAATAATCCCCGCCAAAAACAGCGCGTTGCCCGCCGCTTTGTTGGCTTGCTCGCGATCGCCCTGCCCGAGTGAACGGGATACCAGCGCGTTCACGCCGACCCCGGTTCCGATGCTCACCGAAACCATCAGCATTTGAATGGGAAAGGCGAGCGTCAAGGCGTTGAGCGCCTCCTCGCCGTTTTGCGGCATGTTGGATACAAACGCGCTGTCCACAATATTATACAGTGCCTGCAATGCCATCGAAAGAATCATCGGCAGTCCCATCGTCAGCATCAGCTTTTTGATTGGAACTGTAGCCATTTTGTTTTTGGATGCAATACTCATGTTCTGTTTTTCCGTCCTTCTTTGTTTTTGGCCGACAAAAAAAGGCGCGTAAATCCACAAACCCGGATTTACGCGCCTTGCTACTCGGTTCTGATTCATTATACAAAAAAACGGCGAAAAAAGCAAAGGGTGATTCTGCCGAATTTTCGGGCGGCAAAGGCGGCGCTTTTTGGTAAGACAGCCGCATTTGCCGACGCGGTATGCGCTTTTGTGCTTTTCGCACCGTTAAGGCGAGGATAGTCGAACACAATATGCCGAAAACTTGATTTTGCGGCGGCTTTTCACTTTTTCAC
>JBJEIR010000030.1:0-22180 GCA_051877215.1 Acutalibacteraceae bacterium
ATTCTCGGATTTCCCGCCAATGAGATCGTTTTGCCGCTGGTTCTGATGGGCTATTTGTCGCAGGGAACCATGCTGGACATGACCGACCCCGCTATGCTGCTGACAATACTGACCGATAACGGCTGGACGCCGCTCACCGCCGTCTGTTTTATCCTGTTTTCGCTGATGCACTGGCCCTGCTCCACCACCTGTCTGACCGTTTATAAAGAAACCAAGAGTATCCGCTGGACGGCCTTTTCCCTGCTGCTGCCGACCGCATTCGGCGTGACCCTTTGTGTGGTTTTCCATACGCTGTGCCGACTGTGCAGCGCCGCATAAAAATATGCTTTCATCAAAAGGAATGTCCCGCCGAAAAAGCATCGCTTTTTCGGCGGGACATCTGTTTTGAAACACGGTATCCGTTTTGTCGTTTGAAGACGGCCGCAAAGCCTTTCTCGGTCAGTCCGTACAGGCGCGGATCGTCTGCGACACCCCTGCGCGCAAATCGTACCGCCCGCTCCAGCCGAGAGCATACAGCTTATCGGCGTTTAGCGCCGAGCAGGTCATCATCGTATAGCCCTCTTTTTCGGCGTTTGTCGGCATATCAAAAATGATCTTTTTTCCGGCAAGCTCGGCATGCATCTGCGCAAATTGGCGTATAGTCACCACCGATTCTCTGTTGGAGATATTGTATGCCTGCGCCGAAGCACCGCTTAACAAAACGGTCAGCATGGCGGTCGCGCAGTCGAGCGCATGGCAATAGGAACGCAATTGCAAGCCGGGGCTTTTCATCACAATATCCTGCCCGTCAAGCACATTTCTCAAAAACTGCGCGTGCGCGCGGGAATCCTCCTTTGTGATCATCGGCCCGTAAATATGACCCGGGCGCACGATCACAGAATCGACCCCATATTCTTTCAGGAAAGCGACACACAGGTTTTCCGAAGCGCATTTGCTCAGCGGATAGCATCCCCGCGCATTTTGCATATCAATACCGTAAAAATCCGTTTCTTTATAAAGCTCGTTGCCCGGCTTTGTTCCGTAAACCTCACTCGAGGAGACATACAAAACCCGCTTTGTACCGCTTTGCAGAGCATACTTTAAGATGTTGTTCGTTCCGACAACATTGGTCATCATCGTCTCCGCCGGATAGGCGGCATATACCGCCGGATGCGCATTGCCGGCGCAATGGATGATATAATCGTAGCGCTCCCGAAACGCGATTTCCTTGCAGGCGTCGTATTCGACAGCCTGAAACGACCCGTCCCAAAAATCAAAGCGCTCTTTGATTTTTTGGGGATTTCTGGACGCCAGCGTAACCGTATAGGTCTTTTGCAGCAGCTTTTTCCCCGCCAGCAAAACATCCGCGACCGCAGAGCCGATAAGGCCCGTCGCGCCGGTAATCAGGATGGAGCAATCCGCCAATTTGTCCGCATTTACAATATCGGCGTAAACCGATATCAAATCTTCTGTATACCCTTTTGTATACCGCATAGAAAATCCCCTCACCTATTTGGTTGTGTTGTCCCGATATGGCAAGTCCGCTGTCTGTCAATGCGCCGTTGTCATGCCATCAAGCAAAAAATGGGGCCGCCGGACAGCCCCGTTTTTGCTTGATGCGCAATCCTCTATCCGTTTGGCGGTCACGCGCGGCGAATGCCCTGCGCGAGATAATAGTAAAAGCTGTCCGTCTCGTGGGTATACCACAGATACTGCACCAACGAGAGGGAATGGAGCGCTTTGTGATTGTCAATGGCTTTTTGCGTCGGCTCATAAACATAAATCTGCGTGCCGTAATGCGTACCGAGAGCAGAGACGATATCCCCCTTGATACGGTGGGTATACAGCTTTTGCTCGCTTTGGTAGAACTGCATCGCCTTGATCTCCGCTTTTTTGGAGAACCAAATCAGCTTATTAAACTTCAGACCCATTCCGTTGAAATAGGAAACACGCATGACCCGATCGGTCAGCCCGCTGTCATAAAGCTGTGCCGCCGCAATCTGTGTCAGATAGCCGCCGAGCGAATGACCGGTAATATAGATGTCACAATCGCGGTATTTTTCGGCAATCTCCAGCGCGTAGTTGCGCGCCGCCGCCTCCTCGGCGTGACAATTGAGCAGTCCGTATTCCAAAATATTGCTCACCCATTCACCCAATTCGGAATCGGTGCCGCGAATGGCGAGAACAACCGATTTGCCGTTTTGATAAACGGTGGCGGAGAAGTTGACGCCCTTTTTGATTTGCTCATCATGCTTTTCAACCTGCGTCCAATAGCCGTACAGCTCGTCGGCATGCGCAAAATCAAGAAAATAATACGATTCGCCCGGCTCATCCTCCGACCCGACAATTTGTCGGCTCGGGAAAGCGGCTTCGTCCTCATAGGCAAGCGCCGCAAACATCGCGAGATCGCGGTCGCAGACATCCCACACCGTCGGCTGCGCATCCTGCCCGTCGGTCAGCCCGTCGCCGTCGGTGTCCTCATCGGCCGGATCGGTCGAAAGCAGGACATACCGCTGTACACCGAGCGAAACGATTTCCAGCTCCTCCCCGTTGAGAAGGCCGTCGCCGTCATAATCCGCCGACGCCTGTACCGTCTCATACTCCGCATCGCCGAACACCGTTTCGCCGGTGGTCGTCAGCAGCTCTCCGTCACACATCAGACGGGTATCGCTGTCCGAGATCCCGTCGCCGTTGCTGTCCGTGTGATCGGTATCGTCGGGGGTCTGCGCCATCGCCTCTTCATACGCCTTGCGGTCAAGCAGAATATAGCAGCCGGAGCCGATGCCGGACGCGGTCACCATCCCCTCACTTTTCATCTGATAGGGAACAAGGGAAAGCGTGCGCGTTTCGGGATCAAAGGCATACAGCGCCGCCGTCTGACAGGCCAAAACAGCGGCGTCCTGTGCGACGAGGTACAAATCCGCCTGCCTGTAATCACCGGTCAGCACCACCTCATAGGCGTTGGTCAGGTAGCCGGGCACATTGGCGGACAAAAGCGGCTGATCGGTCTGTTCGACCGGTTTGAGAGCAACGGATGAGATGGCGCCGCCCTCCAGGCCGTACACCGTAAGGCTCACCTCCAAACCGCAGCCGCTCTCGCGCACCTGATAATCAAAGCCGTCCTGTGCAACGGTCGGATCGGTCTGAAGGCAATCGACCTCCATCCCGTCACTCGCTCCGTCGCCGTCGGTATCGATATTTTTCGGGTCGGTCTGATAGGTGAGCTCCCGGTCATCGGAAAGCCCGTCGCCGTCGGTATCGGCGCGAAACGGATCGGTGCCGTAATACAGCTCCTCCAGCGCGCTCAAACCGTCGCCGTCAAAATCCCGTTGCCCGTCTGCAACGCCGTCATCCTTGCTGTCAATCTTCAAAGGGTCCGTGCTCAGCGTCATCAGCTCATCATAATCCGAAAGACCGTCGCCGTCGGTATCCGCCTTGTCGGGATCGGTACCGTAAAAGGCTTCGTAATAGTTGTTCAGGCCGTCGCCGTCGGTATCCGCCGTATCGATCGTGAGATAATCGAGATTCATATTGTCGTCGACGGCGTTGTAGATTTTCGCCGTATCGGACACGACCGTCCCGTTTTTAGCTGTCGCCGTAACCGTTACGGTGTTGGCGCCCACAATAAACGCAACCGGATCGGCCACCCAGTCGGCATCCACGGACAGCGCTTTTTCATACACCGTCTGACTGCGGGCATCCTGAATCGTCAGCGTCAGCTCGGACACCTTGGCACTGGCGGCCAGCGACCCGCCGAGCTCGTCAAGCGTATCACCGAGATAATACGCGCCGTAAACCTCGTCATATTGCATGGCTTCCAAATCAAGGCGCGGCCGATAAATCGTGCGGATGTCGGGCAGCACCGACAGACCGACGACGGCTCCGAGCACAAGACGGGCGTCGGAGGTATCGAGCTTTCCGTTCAGATTGGGATCTGCGCGATCCTCCTGCTCCACCGTCAAATCCGCCTGTGCCAGAATCGTCTTCATCAGCAAGCGGACATCCGCCGTGTCCACCCTGCCGTCGCCGTTGACATCACCCATTTCCAGCACCGTATTCTCGGCATAAGCGGCAAACGGCAATGCCGTGAGCAACATACAAATACATACAAAAAGCGCTGTCAATCGTTTCATATTCTGCCCCACCCCAATCGTCAAAGCATGATCGGTTTCGTTATCGGTTTATGGTATCGGCAGACCGCCGCTCCCTTTTCGGTCAGAGGCTTTGCCTGTCTTTTATCGGATTTATTTTACCACTCTTTTCCTTTTTGCGTCAAGGGGAAAGCCGTCTTTTTATTGTCTTTTATTAAGGATTTTGCTGCGTTTCACCTTTCCCCCTTCTCGGCGGCGGCTTGCCGCCTGCGGTGCCGTTTTGTCTGCATGCCTGCATAAAAACAGCCGTAAAAAAGCCGGCCGAAAAAGAAGAGGCTTCTCTTTCGGCCGGTTTTTGTCCTTATTGTCTGTCTTTTGTTTGTCTGTTGCCACAGACGCGTTTTGCTTTCGTCTCCTTACAGCTCCGCCAAGCACTCCTTGAACGATTTGTTCAAAATGGCAAGACCCTCTTTAAGCACATCCTCGCCGTTGATCAGCGCGGGCATCACCTTGACAACGCAATCCTTGCGTCCCGCCAGCTCCACGATCAGGCCGTTTTCAAAGCACTTGCAAATGACGCGGCGGGCAAAGCCGTCGACAGGAATTTTTCCGCAGTCGATGCCCCAAATATAGCCGATGCCGCGCACCGACAGGCGCTCATCCGCAGAGGCGATCTCTTCAAGGCCTTCTTTGAGAATATGCTCGTTTTTCTGCACATTTTCTTCGAGCTTGTCGTTTACCATGACCTCGATGGCAGCCTTGGCCGCGACAAACGCCGCCTGATTGCCGCGGAAGGTGCCGTTGTGCTCGCCGGGCGCCCAAATGTCGAGCTCCGGTTTAAAGAGCGTCAGCGCCATCGGCAGGCCGAGTCCGCCGATGGATTTCGACAGCACCACCATATCCGGCTCGATCCCCGCACGCTCAAAGGAGAAAAAGTGGCCCGTTCGGCCGCAGCCGACCTGGATATCGTCGACGATCAGCAGCATATCATACTTATCACAAACGGCGCGCAGACGGCGCAGGAACTCTTCGTCAAAGACCTGAATGCCGCCCTCCGCCTGCACGGTTTCCAAAATAAACGCCGCAGGGCGTTCCACGCCGCTGTGATCGTCGGAAAGCACCGTGTCAATATACTGAATGGTATCAAGCTCCGGGAACATATACGGAGCCGGCACATGGATGACATCGTTCAGCGGCACGCCCGCGCCCTCGCGCGCGTCGCGCTCACAGGTCAGCGACAGCGCACCGAGCGTCATGCCGTGAAAACAACCCATCAGTCCCATGACCGTGCGGCGCTTTTTGACCTTGCGCGCAAGCTTCAGCGCCGCTTCCACCGCATTGGTGCCGGTCGGACCGGGGAACTGCACTTTATAGTTCAATCCGCGGGGCTTTAAAATCTGTTCCTCAAATGTTTCGAGGAATTCCCGTTTGGCAACGGTATACATATCCAGCGCATGAATAATACCGTCGCGGGAAAGATAATCAAGCACTTTTTCTTTCACATACGGATGATTGTGACCGTAGTTGAGCGCGCCGGCGCCGCAAAAGAAATCGAGAAAGACCTTGCCGTCTTCTCCGGTGATATACGCGCCCTTGGCAGACGCAAACACTTCCGGGAATTTGCGGCAATACGAACGAACTTCGGACTCGTACTGTTCAAACACTGTGGTATCCATTGCTTTTATGTCCTTTCCAGCGGTGATAACAGGCATTGCTCCCCCGCGCAATTACCCCACCCTTAAAATCAAATTTTACAAGCGGCTGTCAAACGCCTGCTTGCAGAGATGACCGACCGCTTCGTGCAGGGGACTTTCGCTCAAAGCGAATCGAAGCTGCCGCATCCCATCGCTCAGTATAGCACCCTTTTGTCGGAAAAGCAACAAAAACCTGTTTTTCGGGCATATCTCCGACGTATACCCGTTTCCTGCCTGTCTGCGACTTGACTTTTGTTCGGGGAACAGCTATAGTATAGCCGTTCGATACCGAAGCATACAAGCCAAAGCGGGAGCCGACCGCAGGCAATTCTATTTTGGACAATCCTATTTTTACAGAAAGGATGATGCGACATGCTGACCTATGAGGATATTCGCCGCTGTGAGCAGATCAATGTGCTCATGGAGGCGGGCAACAACGCTCTCGGCGTGATGGGCTACACCGACCACGGCCGCGCTCATGCCGCCGCCACCGCGAAAACAGCCGGCGGCATTCTCGAAGCGCTCGGATACGACGAACGCACCTGTGAGCTTGCCCGCATCGCCGCCTATATCCACGATATCGGCAACGCCGTCAACCGCGACAATCACGCACTCACCGGCGCCGTACTGGCGTTTGAAATTCTCTCCCGCCTCGGTATGTCCGCGGCGGAGGCCACGGCAATCACCACTGCCGTCGGCAACCATGACGAATCCTCTGCAAACGCCGTCACACCGCTTGCGGCCGCGCTGATTCTCGCCGATAAAAGCGATGTGCGGCGCAGCCGCGTGCGCTGCAAGCCGGAGGATCCCTCCTTTGACATTCACGACCGCGTGAACTATGCCGTAACCGATTCCCGCCTGACCATCGATGCGCAAAATAAGACGGCGGTGCTGCATCTGACCATCGACACCGCCATTTGTCCGGTCATGGAATATTTTGAGATTTTTCTCACCCGCATGACCCTGTGCCGCTCTGCCGCAGCCTTTTTACAGCTTCGCTTCGAGCTGTTCATCAACGGCACACAGATGCTTTGAGCCGTTTTTTCTTATTTTTAACAAACAATTCTTTTGCGGTAAACGCACGGCACGCCGACTGCCCATAAAAGCAGACGGCGTGCCGTGCATTTATTTTTTTCGGTTTGCGAGTAAACAAATTGCCGTGCGGTCGACTCACAGCCCCTGCTCGCGGCGCAAGCGTTTTTTTCGGTTGCCGCATTAAAAATAGCGAAGCAGGGAAACCACCCGTCCGAGCACCGTCACCTCATCGACAATAATCGGTTCAAACGCATCGTTTTCCGGTTGCAGACGAATGTGTCCGTTTTCCATATAAATGCGTTTGACGGTCGCCTCATCTCCGATGAGCGCGACGACAATATCGCCGTTTTGCGCCACCGGTGTGCGGTGAACGATCACGACATCGTGGTCAAGAATGCCCGCATTGATCATACTTTGTCCCTGAACGCGCAGGGCAAACAGCTCGGAAGCGGGGTAGGCGCCGCCCGAATACGGCACGTAATCCTCCACATTTTCCGCCGCCAAAATCGGAAGACCCGCCGCGACGCGGCCGACCAGCGGCACACGGGTCACATTCTCTCCGGGAAGCCGAATCGCGCGGTTTAGGCCGCTCTGCCGTGAGATGTAGCCCTCGTTTTCAAGCATTTTCAAATAGGCATGAACGGTCGAGGTGGACTTGATACCGGAAGCGGCACATATTTCCCGCACCGTGGGCGGCAAGCCGTCCTGCGCCCGTTCGCGCAGAAAGGTGAGAATTTTCTGTTGTTTCTCATTCAGCGGTTTCAAAAGCGTCATCCTCCTTTTTTTGAAGCAGTGATGCAACAACCTGTCCGACAGAACAGATATGTATGTTTGTTCGCCTGATTTTGAAGATAAAAATCGAAAAAGGTCTTTGTTTTAAAATGATTATAACACAGCTTTTTTGAAAATGCAAACATTTGTTTGCGTTTTTCTTTATTTTTTTATTTCTCTTTTTGTATTTGTGCGGCGCCGCTTTGTATAAACCCGCGCAAAGCGCGCATACTTTTCATGAAAGCGACATATCAATCAAGGAGGACACATCCATGAAGGATGAGCGTGAGAGAGACGATTTGGACAACACGGAAGAAGCCGAGCAGGAAGAACAGAGCCGTAAGGGTCTGTTTGTCGGACGGGGATTTTATGCTGTTCTCGCCATTTGTTTGCTCGCGGTCGTCGGCGTTGCCGCCGCAACCTTTGTCGATAACAGGGACAGCATCCCGCTCGACACCGCACAGGGAGAAACGACCGCCGCGCCCACCCGCGTTGTCTCCGCCGCCCCGAGCACCACGACGGCGGCGGCTGCGGCGGCCGCGCCGACTGCCGCACCGATGACGGACAGCGCCGCCGAGAAAACGACCGCCGCACAGACGACTGCCGCCGAAAAAACCAGCGCGTTGTTTATTTTGCCGCTGAGCAACGACATTTTAACGCCGTTTTGCAGCGAACCGCTTTTTAACGAGACCATGGGAGACTACCGAACCCATACCGCCGTGGATTTCGGCGGAAAGGAGAACCAAACCGTGCGCGCGCTGGCGCAGGGAACCGTGGCCGATGTGAGCGAAGATGCCATGTGGGGACACTGCTTAACGCTCGACCACGGAGGCGGGATCACCTCCCGTTACTGCGGCGTTACCACAGCGCTTAAAACCGGCGACAGCGTGCAGGTCGGAGACGAGATCGGCAGTTTATCGGGCGTGCCGTGCGAAAGCCTGCTGGCACCGCACCTGCATCTCGAATTGTATAAAAACGGCGAAGCGGTGGACGCCTGCGCGTTGCTGGGCGGTCAGGTGGAAATGGACGAATAAAATTTTCTCGCCCTCGGAAAACGGCATGGTCCGTCGGTCAAGAAGGGCATAAAAAAAGAGCGGATTTCCGCTCTTTTTTTATTGGCTTTTGACGCGGCGAATGGTATACTGGAAAAAAGAAGATTTGCGATACCGGCGCTTTATGGATGGGTATACACATCCGTGTATACCGCATTTCGGTGTATTTGTTTTTGGAGAGGAGAGACCGCCCTGTGTCCTGCTTTTGCTGCCCCGTGTGCCGTCAGGCGCTGCGGCGGGATCAAAACAGTCTCGTGTGTCCGAACGGCCACCGATTCGACCTTGCCCGCGCCGGCTATGTCAATTTGCTGCGCTCACAGCAATCGCACAGCAAGCGGCACGGAGACGATAAACGGATGCTGCGGGCACGGCGGGCATTTCTTGAAAAAGATTATTATGCCGCGCTGCGCATACGACTCGGCGAGCGGCTTCTTCCGCTTTTTCGGCAAGGCGGTCTCCTGCTGGATGCGGGCTGCGGCGAAGGCTATTATACCCGCTTTTTTGCGCGGGAGCTATGCCGTGCATACGGCGATCGCGTACGCGTATGCGCGGTGGATATCTCCAAAGACGCGCTGTGTATGATAAAACCGAACGAAGGCTTGGAAACGGCGGTTGCCAGCACCTTTTCGCTGCCGCTTCGGGACGGAAACTGCCGCGCGGTCGTGAATATTTTTGCCCCCTGCGCCGAGCGGGAATTTGCGCGGATACTGATGCCCGGCGGTTCCCTCATTCGCGCCGTTCCCACTGCGCGGCATCTTTTCGGGCTGAAGGCCGCCGTCTATCCCACCGTAAGGGAAAACCCGCCGACCCGTGAACAGCTTTCCGGCTTTACACTGATTTACAAAGAAACGCTGACCGACTTTTTACATATCACAAACAAGGACGATATCCGCTCCCTGTTTGAAATGACTCCGTATTATTATAAAACAAGTGCCGAGGATCAACAGCGGCTTCTTGCGCTCGACACCTTGGACACCGACATCGGCTTTTCAATCTTACAGTACCGAAAGAGCTGAGAACCGAAAAAAGGCGGCTTTATACGCATCGGTTTTGAAGCGGCAGTTCGGCGCCTGCGCAAGACTCACCCCTCTTCAGCATATGCCCTCTCTTCTTTCCTCCGCTTCCCCTTTTTTTGCTTTGACCGATACCTCATTTTATTTTTTTGTTGATTTCCCATCATTTATATGGTATTATTATACAAATCTTTGTGAAATAGATTTCTGTGCTTTGCCGAAATATGTTAACGGCGAAGCAACCCCTTTAAGGAGATGGAAGTATGAAAAAAATTTTGGCAATTCTGCTGACGGTGGCTATGCTGTGTGCAGCCGTCCCCGTTTGCACGGCATCGGCGTTTGACAACCGTGTGATATACACCGGCTCGGAAAACTGCCGCCTGCTCACCCTTTCTCTCACACAGGCGGACAACCCCTGGATGCTGTATGATATCGGGTTTACTGCCGATTCCTCCGGTCGTGTGCTGACGACCGACGCCGATCACCCCAACATGGTCGGGCGCACAGTCAAACTTGCCATCTCCTATCTCGGCGACTCTGTCGCCTTTAACGGCAAGGCCGTCGTCTCCGGTGAAACGGAGGTCAAGCTGTCACAGGAGAACACGCTGACCGTATACGGGGATAACACCAAAGCCGAATATCAAATCAACATCACCGAAACGACCAGCGGACTGCCGGTCGTGCTGCTCGACACCGACGGCGCCGCCATTCCCGACAAAATCAATTATGTCGATGTGTCCGTTTCCGTTCTCGGCGGCACGGTCGACTATGCCGGCAAAGATATTTATTGTGCCACCGGCGGCATCAAGCTTCGCGGCAACTCCACTTCTGCTTACGACAAAAAGCCGTACCGCCTCAAGCTCGACAGCAAAATCAACCCCTTTGGCTTGGGAAAAGCAAAGAGCTGGACGCTGATTGCCAACTTCCTTGACGAATCGCTGATGCGCAACCGCGTATGCTACAGCTTCGGCACGCGCATGAACGAGTGGTCGGGCGTTGATATATTTGTCCCGCGCATGTGTCCCGTAGAGGTTTATCTCAACGGCGAATACAGAGGCCTTTATGATTTGGGCGATCATATGCAGGCCAACGAAATCCGCGTCAATGTTGCCGAAGAAGCCTCCGACCCCGCCAATCCCGCGACGATCGGCTATTATTTCGAATCCGAATACGGCCCGCGCGTCTATGAAGAGGGACAGGCAGAAGGTGTTATCGGCACAAACGGCGGCATCGGTGAGAACGCCCCGTATTTTGTGGTGGAGAACACCGGCGGCTACGGTTCGTTTTCGTATTATCAGGATATCAACGGAAACAGCATCCAAGACGGTCTTTACTATCAGTTTAAATGTCCCGATCCCCCGACCGAAGATCAAATCACCTACATCAAATCCAAAATGGACAACATCAATGCGTTGATTCAGGCAAAGGATTCCTCGCTTTGGGATTATCTCGACCTCGACAGCACCGTCAACTGGTATCTGCAAAACGAAATCTTTAAAAATGTCGACTCCCATTACAGCATGTATCTTTTTAAACCGGAAGCCACTTATGACGAAGCCGGCGTTCTTCAGGAAACAAAGGTCTATATGGGCCCCTTGTGGGATTTTGATATTGCCATCGGTGCGATGGATTACAGCTATTGCTCCGATCCGACCGGTTGGCGCACCCGTGAAGCGGAATACTCCAACTGGTTCAACAATATGTTCGAGATGGACGAATTCCGAACCGCTCTCACCGAGCGCTGGAACGCCATGAAAACAGAGGGTATTCTTGACACCATCTTCACCGACATCGACACCTTCTACGGTCAAATCGCCGTTGCCGCCGATAGCAACCGCGAACTGTGGCACGACAATTACACGGAGAACACCCAAACCGGAATGTATCCGTCCAATACCCTGCGCAGCCTTGACAGCTCCTTGGAGCAGGTACAGTATCTCAAGAGCTTTATGTATGCCCGCATCGAATGGATTGACGAGCAGCTCACCGGATATATGGATCTGACGCCCGCCACCAAAACCGTCAGCGGGACAAACGGCACCGTTGTCAGCCTTCCCGTCAACCGCACGATCGGTACAAGAGACCTGAAATATTGGTATCTTGATGTGACCGCCACAACAGATTTTGACATCCGCTTTGTCATGACTTCTCAGGCCTGGTCGGTCGGCGGAACCGGCGAAGCGGTCGGCTCTCCGTGCTTAAAGGATGACTGGACCACCAACCAATCGGGCACACAGTGGCTCGACATGAACTACTATATTGATTCTCAGTGGTCAAGCTGGGGACAGAGCACCCATACCTATGACGAGCTGGCGAATTATGTTCTCGACCATATCGAGGTCACTTTCTACGGCACCGGCTCGGTGACAATCAATTCACTGTATGCCTGTGACAACAACACGACCCCGCCCTCTTCCGAAACCATCGCGGCGGATCAAGTCGTCGGCGGCAGAACGGGCATTTGGGGTCTTGCCGAATACGGCAGCACGCTGACCGCCGCTTCGGGCGGCGTCACGCCGCGCAACGCCGAGCACAGCTATCAATGGCTGCGCGACGGCAACGCCATTTCCGGCGCGACCGATCAAACCTATACGCTGACCGCCGCAGATGTCGGCCGTGACATCAGCGTACGCATCTCCGCTGAAGGCTTCAGCGGCACCGTAACCAGCGAGTCCGTGACAGTCGCACGCCAGAGCAATGCGACAAAACCGACGCTTGTCCCCTCTCTCGTATCCGCGACAGCCTATTCGCTGACGCTGACCGATTTGGGCAGCGGCTATGAATACTCCCTAGACGGCGAAAACTGGCAGGCAAGCCCCACCTTTACAGGACTGACCGCCGATTCCGCCTATGCGGCACGGTGCCGTAAGGCCGCGACCGACACGGTGCAGGCAAGTCAGGCGAGCGATGCGGTGATCGTTTTCACCGACCTCGCCGCGATGCTTCTCGGTGACACCAACGGCGATCAGGAGGTCTCCACCTCCGACGCGCGCATGGTGATGAATTATCTGCTCGACCGTGAAACCTTCTACATCGCCGAAACCGCCTGCTCGGATGTGAATGAAGACGGTGTTATCAACTCCGTCGACGCGCGTATCATTCTGCAGTTGGCTTTGAAGGATGCCGTATAAGCGCACTGCCTTTCATTGTTTGTCTGCAAGCCGATCTCGATTTTGCCGTTCGGGCAAAGCCGAGGTCGGCTTGATTTTTTGTCTTTTTGATTTTGCGGCAACACTCTTCAATTTTGCGGCAACAAAAGTGTATGCAGAGATGTTTTGGCAGTACCTTGTCCCCCCTTTTTTTCGCCCCGCGGACACCCTGTTTACGGCGTTTGGATATGGGACTGCAAAAAAATCTTGACGAAACGCCTGTTTTCTGATATACTTATTAATACTTGTGCGGGCAATCCGCACGGTCCCGTACAAACCGATTTGTACGGATATCCTTGCTCCGTCCGCTGCGGCGGGGCCATTAGACCAAGAGGAGGTGCCAACTATGCCCACAGTAAAAGGTTCCTATGAAGCTGTCTTCATCTTTTCCGCCGCGCTCGGCGAGGAAGAGCTGACCGCTGTCAAGGAGAAGTTCCAGACACTGATCGAGCAAAACGCAGAAATCGGTGAAGTGGATGAGTGGGGCAAGCGCCGTTTGGCTTATCTGATCAACGATGAGTCTGAAGGCGTTTATGTGCTGTATAATTTTGTCAGCACGCCCGAATTCCCGGCGGAGCTTGACCGTATTGCGAAAATCACCGACGGTGTGCTTCGCACCATGATCATCCGCAAGGACGCATAAAAGGAGGATACTGCTATGAATATGGTATGTCTGCTCGGCCGCTTGACCGCCGATCCGGAATTGCGTCACACCCAAAACCAGGTGGCGGTAACCAGCTTTACGCTGGCGGTTGACCGCACCTATCAGCCGAAAGGGCAAGAGCGTCAGGCGGATTTCATCAACATTGTCGCCTGGCGTCAGACCGCCGAATTTGTCACCCGCTATTTCCGCAAGGGACAGCGTTTGGCATTGACCGGCTCTCTCCAGTCCCGCCGGTACACAGACAAAGACGGCAACAACCGTACCGCATATGAGGTTGTTGCTGACAATGTGTTTTTTGCAGAGTCTAAATCACAGGGCACTTCTTACCAAGCTCCGGCTTCCGCCTTTGATTCGCAGATTCCGCAATACACCGAAGCTCCCACGGCTTTTTCCACCGCCACCAACGGCGATTTTGAGGAAATTGTCGGCGACGATGAGCTTCCGTTCTGATTTTTTAAAAAAGGAGGCTGTTTTAAGCCATGGCTGAAAGAACCGAACGCCCTGAGCGTCCGAGAGGCGGCCGCAAGGGCCGCCGCAAGGTGTGCCGTTTTTGCGCCGATCGCGTGGAAACCATTGATTACAAGGATGTTGCGCGCCTGCGCAACTATGTTTCCGAGCGCGCGAAGATCCTGCCCCGCCGTGTGACAGGCACCTGCGCGCGTCATCAGCGCGAACTGACCGTTGCCATCAAGCGCGCTCGTCAAATCGCCCTGATGCCCTTTATCAGCGATTGATTTTGCTTGCCAAAGTCCAAAACAGCCCGATGCCAAATTAGGCGTCGGGCTGTTTTTTTATCCGTTCAAGAACACTTTGCCAAAGCCTTACCGAAAAAAACATTTTGCCCGCCGCTTGAAATAAAGCGGCGGGCAAAACAGATAACTTCATTAATTTACAAACACCAACGCACCGGCATACAGGCGCCCGTCCGTTTCGCTGTATGACAGCCAAACAGCTTAATACGGAGAGGTCACGGGCTGTCCGGTCTGATAATTATGCAGCTGTTTTAAGAAGTCCTCCGTTTTGGAAATACTGACGGCGGTCATCTCCCCGTCATCGGTCACGCAGAGATAGCGGCTGGCCGTCATCGGATACAGCGCCACCGACATGGGCGAGCTTCCGTCAAGAAAGGTCAGCGTCAGCTTCAAAACAGGAACGCCGCTTGCCTGTGCGTCCGCCTCGGCATCCGCCACACGGCGAATGCTGATCATCAGCTGATACAGCGTGCGAAATTCGGAGGTGCTGTAGGTTTTTGAGCCGGAGGTGACCGTCAGCTGCTCATCTTTGTTTTCCTTTTCGGGGAAATGCGCAAGCTCATATACCGTGTCCTCTCCGTTTTCGCTCACCGTCACGGACGAGACCGTTTGAATGTCGCGCAGGAAAAGCAGCTTGCTTGTCAGGTCGATATACTGATACTCCGCCCACGGAACACTTTGGGCAGACAGCACATAGACGATATCGAGTCCGTCGACGAGCGCATAATAATCGCCGTTTTCATCCTGATTTCCAAGCAGAATCATATGCTCGCGATCGTTATAATGGGTCATCGTCGTTCCGCTCTCATCCTCCTCGTTCGCTTTGACCACCGCCAGTGTGAACGCCGCCGTCGAATGCGGCTCGGAAAGGCCGTACCGTTCAAGCGTCGCCTCGTCCGGATGCACCGCGGCAACGCCGCTTGCTGTCAGGCTCGTCATCGTCGAGGACATGGAACTGACCACATCGCCGTCCACCGCCCGCACAAACGGCGCCGTCATCACATAAGCAGACACCTTTGTCAGGCCGGGATAAGTTCCCTGTGTATCCACCTTAATCTCAATTGCCTGCGAACGGGAGCTGCCCGTGAGCCACAGCCGTAAAAGCTGCGCCGTTCCTTCGTTGTCGTCCTGATTCACGGACGGCGCCGTGATCAACGATTTGCCGATAAAAGAAAGGCTGTCCGACTGAAACTGTTCTGCTTTGGAGGTTTCCACGATGTACAGGGTGTCGTCTCCCTGTTTACGGCAGTAATATCCCGTTTCGTACGGTGTTTTGCTGCCGAATACAATCGTCTCGGTCGTATCGTCATGAAAGACGGCAGTCACGGTCGCGGTCGGAGAATCAAGCCCGTACGCGCTTTCCTCCTCGGTCATCTGTACGGTTGAAACCGCCTTCAAACCGGCGATATTCTCACATATGGAGGTGATCGCCAGCGTATCTACCGGCAAATCGGCATATTCCTCCACCGACAAGGAGCCGTCGCTTCGCGGCGCAAGGCGGTATTCACCCGAAGCATTTTTCACCGTGAGCGACTGAACGGGAGAGGACACCGTTTCCCCGTTTTGATCCGTTGTTTTATTCAATATGACGATCTCCTGCTGTTGTGTCGTGGATGTCGTCGCCGTACCCGGATTATTTTCTCCGTAGGGAAGCAAACAGACCGCTGCCACCACACCGCCGACTACGACCGCCGCCGCTATACAAATCAGCAGCGTGCGCAGGCGTTTACTCATAAATGACGCCTCCTTAGGAACACGGCGATTGCAAGCGCAATCAGCAGAAGCGGAATCACAATCACAAAGACAATCATCAGCACATTCGGCACCAAGCTGCCGCCGAAATCGAGCATCTCCTGTGTCAGCGAGCGGCTGGAGATCGAGATGGCGCTTTCGATGCCCGTGAGCCCTCGAAACACGCTGAGGAACATCTCTTCATTGTGCGCAGAGGGTACATTTTCCAGCAGGCCCGAGAAGAGGAACAGATCGCTTCCGAACACCATCACATCGGTGGAATAATAGCGATTATCGTTGTTATCGTACAGACGGGAGGTCGTATACGCCGCACCGACAATGGGATAGCTGTCCGCATCGCGCAGGGAGGCATCCCCTGTTTCGGCCCCCTCCTCTCCGAGGGCGGAGGCAAGCGTCTGCACCTTTGCCGTTTCGCCGAAGGTGACAAGCGCCTTGCTGTAATTGCTTTCATCCTTACTGTCGGTCAAATGCAGCTTCATCTCCCGCGTAAACAAAGAGAGCACGCGGTTGTCGGTCATATTCTCCGTATAATCCGTCGAAGCAATATCGGCATACGCATAATAGGGATTTTGGTTGCTTTCGTTGGCGGCATCCGTTTCACACACGAGATTGTCGGTGACCTCAATGCCGTACTGATCGTTGAGCATCTCAAACAGGTTCGGCAGACGGGAGGAATAGTTGAGGAAGACGAGCAGATCCTTTTCCCGCTTGCCGTCGTTATCGAGCCATGCGCGAAGCCGCGCAATCTCTTCCGCGGAATAGTCGGTGGTCGGACCGACCAGCACAAAGACGCTGACCTCCTCCGACGGCTCTTGCGAAGCCGTCATATCAAGAGAGGTCACCTCACAGCCGTTGTTTTGCAGCACGGTCGTGACGCCGGCAATCACATCCTCCCGCTCCCCGTGCCCCGTGAGCAGCGCGGCGGTTTTGATGACATCGGCGCTGACCAGATTCACCTTGGTCGCCACCATGCGCTCGACCTCGGAGGAATAGGTCACGGTATAATTGGTGTAATCCGCTTCATAAGAATACAGGTCGTTGACCGAAATCACCTGTGAGCGGTCCCCGCACAAAAACAGGATGCTGCCGCTGGAAACATCGTATTGCTGATAGGCAGATGCCAGCGTGGGATTGGCGTCGAGATCAACAAATCGATAGGTGATCTTGCCGTCCGACTCCAATCGATACTGCTGAATGGTATTGTAAAACTGGGAAAGCAGCGTGTCGTACATCTCCGTTCCGGTATTCGGCGAAGAGAAGGTGCTTTCATCGGAGAAAACAACAATCTGCACCTCTTTGTCCACCTGCCGCGCCAGCTTCAAGCTGTCCTCCGACAGCGTATAGGTTTTATCTGCGGTCAGGTCAATATTGATCGGATATCGATTTTCCAGCACATCCATCAAAACATTGAGAAGCAGGATGGCCACGACCACCACGACCGTTGTCACCACCGCCATAGACCCGAAGCGCACTTTGCGCGACAGCCTTTTTTTCGGCTTCTTTGTGTCCGCCTGTGCAGCCGGTTGCCGCTTGTCAGCGGTCGGGGCGTCTGTGTCGGTCTCTTCCTGTGCGACCGACTCCTGTGCTAAATCTGTTTTAAGGGTTTCTTCCGTCAATTCGTTTTTATCCTTATCCTGTGCCATTATCGCTTCTCTCCTTTCTCAGCCCCATCTCTTACGATCCAGCGCGCGCACCGTCAAAAAGAGGAACAGTGCCTGCATACTGAGAAAGAAGAAGACATTATCATAGTTGATAAGACCCTGTGTAAAGCTGCTGTAGCGCGTATAGACCGACAGGAAGGACACGGCGCTTGACAGCCACTCAACCGATGAAAAAACAGAGGCGAGACTGTCGATCATCGTCAGAGCAAACGAAAACGCAAAGGTGATCAACGCCGCCACAAACTGGCTCTCGGTCAGGCTGGAAAACAGCAAGCCGGCCGCAATGATCATGCCGGACAACAGCAGCAGCCCGAAATAATTGCCGAAAATCACCATCCAGTCCGGCGTGACCTGCGTTGCGATGACGATCGCATATACAAAGGTGATGCAAAGCGCCAGCGCAAACAGCAAAAGCGCCGCCAAAAACTTTCCGAGCACAATGCCGGTCAGACTGACGGGCGCCGTCAGCAGCGCCTGATCGGTTTTTTGACGCTTTTCCTCGCTGAACGACCGCATGGTCAGCACCGGCAAAACAATCAGCATGACAATGGAAAAGAGCTGCGTATACACACTTGTGAGGCTGGTGCTGGAGCCGTACAGGTTATACCAAGAGAAGAAGTAGCCTGAAAACGCAATCAAAATGGCCATCACCACATACCCGATCGGCGTGGTAAAATAGGACTTAAATTCCCGTTTAAAGACCGCAGCCATCAGCCTCTACCCCCTTGTTTTGTCGACAGATTTCCCTGTGTCAGCAAGAGGAAAATTTCCTCCAGCGACAATTGCTTGGAATAGGCGCCCAAGAGCGGCCAATGGCGATCGGCCAATCGCTCAAACAGCGTATAGCGCACATCGGCGCCCTCCCCCACGGTCAGCGCATACTCAAATACGCCGTCCTCTCTTTGCGAAAGAATCTCCGCTTTTTCAACCGACGGAATGCTTTTTAAAAGCGACTCCACCTGCTCACACGGGCCGGCAATCGTCACGACCAGCCGATGATCGTCCGAAAAGCGTTCGGACAGCGCCTGCGCCGTATCGTCCGCCACGATCTGCCCGTTGTTGATGACGATGATGCGGTCGCAAACCGACTCGATCTCAGACAGAATATGCGAGCTTAAAATCACCGTATGGCGTCTGCCGAGCTTTTTGACAAGCGAGCGGATCTCGATGATCTGGGTCGGGTCAAGCCCCACCGTCGGCTCATCGAGAATCAAAACAGGCGGATCGCCGATCAGCGCCTGTGCGAAACCAACGCGCTGGCGATAGCCCTTTGACAGGTTCTTAATCAAGCGGCCATACACATGGCCGATCTTCATCAGCTTGCAAATTTCAACCAAATGCTTTTCACGCGGCAGCTTGCACTTTTTCAGGTCATACATGAAGTTGAGATACTCTCTGACCGTCATGTCGAGATAAAGCGGCGGCTGTTCGGGCAGATAGCCGATATTGGCCTTTGCCTTATCCGGCTCCTCAAGCACATCAAACCCGTTCACCTTTACCGTGCCGTCCGTGGCGGACAGATATCCCGTCAAAATATTCATCGTTGTGGACTTCCCTGCGCCGTTCGGGCCGAGAAAGCCGAGGATTTCTCCTTCTTCAACACAAAAGCTGATGTCATCGACCGCCTTGTGTGAGCCGTACCGCTTGACCAAATGCTGTACCTCAATCATATATTCATTCCTCCCGCTGTTCCTGATTCCCGTCTTTCATTGTATCGGTTTTTTAAACGGCATATGTAAACATTTCTTTAAAAGATTGTAATATCCGTTTTTTTATTTTTCAGCCGCTTCACACCGCAGATGAGGTGATTTCCAGCGTCAGTGTCAGGCTGGACAGCGGATCGTCCGTCAGCTTCACATACGACCGGTCGATGACCAGATAGGCCGATTCATACCCGCCCGCCTTCACAACAATTTCAGGATCAAACGCATCAAACGACTGCTCCGCAATCAATTCCTGATCCTTGTTGAGCAGGCGCAGAGACAAACGGGACAGGCGTTGGTCGGTTTCTTTGCCGTTTGACAGGGAAAGCGTCACCGCCAAAGACCCGTCCTCGGTATAATACGCCTCGGTGATTGCGCCCTTGACGCCCTCCTCGGACAGTGCAGGCCGATTGGAGTCATTTTTAAAGTAGCTTTTTCCCGCCGCCATCGCCAAGGTTGTCGATTTCGGCTGCTCCTGCGGTGTATTTTGCGGAATGGTGCCCGCGCGGTTGGACATCACAATGCCCACTATAACCAGCACGATCAGCAGCACGACAAAAGATATCCCCAAGACCAACAACAGCATGGTGTTCTCACGCGCTTTGGCTTCCTCTTTTGCAGAGCGCCTCGTCTGCCTGCCCGCAGGGGCATTATGAGCCGCCTTTCTGCCTGTACCATACGGCTTTTCTTTGCTGACGCCGTCTGCGGCGAGCGGTTTGTTATCCGGCTCCTGCGGGACCCGCATCTCCTCAAGGTCTTCATAATCGTGTCTGTCCTGCACGGCAAACACCCTCCTTTTTGTATGACAGCTTCTACTTGCTATCATACACGAAAAGAGGGTGTTCGTAAAGAAGTTTTTTATTTTTTGCGGCTGTTCATGTGCGTATGAGCGCCGCCGCATCAGAACATGCCGTTGACATTTTCCACGAGCTCGCTCATATTGCGAAGCGCTTTCCCGACGTTTCGCTTCACGCCCTTTTTATTGCGTCGCATATAGGAGTAGCCCACAACGCCCGCCACACATCCGACAACCGTTCCCATGCCCATACCCTTGATAAATTTTGCACTGCTTTTTGTCATTTGCCCTTCCTCCGCTCGGCTTTTCATAGATTTGCGGCAACCGCCGCTTCACCGCTAGTATTTCCCACCTCTGCCATTCTTATACAGAAGATAGGAAAGATACGAAAGCCCGCAAAGCGCGTCTTGCAAAGAGATGCCCTTTGCGGTACAATACCCAAAGAGACAAAGCGGCTGTCGGCCGTTTGCCCGTACGGAAAGGATCTGATCATCCATGCCCACCTTAAATATTGTTTTGGTCGAGCCGGAAATTCCTCAGAACACCGGCAACATCAGCCGCACCTGTGCCGCCACCGGCGCGCGGCTGCATCTCGTCGGCCCCATGGGCTTTACCATTGACGATAAAAAGCTCAAGCGGGCAGGCCTTGATTATTGGCACCTGCTCGACATCACCTATTACGACTCGCTTGCGGAATTTTTTGCAAAAAACAGCGGCCCGTTTTTTTATTTTTCCACAAAGGCCTCCCGCATATATACGCAAATCGAGTATCCCGACGGCGCCTATCTGGTGTTCGGAAAGGAAACGCGCGGACTGCCCGAGACGCTTCTGCACGACCATCCGGAAGCCTGTGTGCGTCTGCCGATGATCGACAATGACGCCGCGCGCTCCCTCAATCTTTCCAACACCGTCGCCGTCGGCGTGTATGAGGTGCTGCGCCAATGGGATTTCCCCGGCCTGCGCACCAAGGGACACCTGACACAGTTTGAGGACGGCATCGGATAACGCCCGCCCGCGCCCAAAGAGCGTTCTTTGGGCATTTTTCTCTTTTTTTGACCCTTTTTTTGAACAATTTTCGGCGTTTACCGCCTTTGACAAAACCCTCTTTTTATGCTATTTTTTATCGGTAAAATATATATTGTTTCACACGGATGACACATGTGGTGCTGACTCTTACAGCGCGTAAATCTGATTACGGAACCGAACCCGTCGGATTTGCCTTCACCGCATGTGTCGTTTTCTGTTTTTGTGCAGGAAACGCACATCCGCAGTGAAAACAAAGAAAAGAGAGGAATTGTTTTATGCCGAAAACGCAAACAGAACGAATGATTTTTGCCTTTTTGACCGTACTGGTCACCGTCCACGCGTATGTTTTTTACAGCCTGTATGTTGTCAACGGCAGCACACTGATGTCGCTGACGGGAGAAAGCAGCGTGCTGCGCGCAATCGAGGCACAGGGCGGCGTCTATATGTTTGGGGCTATGCTGCCGATTTGGGCAGTCGTACTGATCGAATTTGTCTGCGCGTATCTTTTGGAGATCGCGATGGGCAGTCCCTGCTCCTTCAAACTCGCCTGCCGCGTCTTTGATCCCCGACACACCCATCCCGTGCTGTTTGAATGTGCCGTTATTTGCGCGACCGTCGGCCTGATGTGCCCCGCCATGAGTCTGCTTGCCGCGTTTATGTACTATCCCTACTATGCGGGATTTGATATGCTCACGCTGCTCGCCAACTGGATAAGGCTGGTTTGCTTCAACTTTCCGTTTGCCTTTTTTACACAGCTTTTCTTTATTCAGCCTTTGATCCGCACAGTGTTCAAAGCCCTTTTCAGACGAGCCCGCCATACAGGCGACGCCGCCGAACAGCCGGCTTGTCCCGCAGACGAACCGCATTCACAGCCTGTTTTGACAAAGAATTGACAGACGCCCCTTTTTGTTTTTTTAAGAGCCGTATGAAATGCTGTCTTGCCGCATGAAAAAGGGGGCTGTTAAAATGGATTTCGTTAAAAAAAGAACCCGTAGCATTTGCCAGAGGTGGCAAAGGACAGTCGGGGTATGTAGGATACGGT